>NZ_JACJPL010000001.1:300000-471116 GCF_014696065.1 Leptolyngbya sp. FACHB-261
TCTGGATCGAGTTGAGGGTTTTGAGATCGCCATTGGCGGCAGCTTCCACAACGTCGCGGCCCTGAGGGTCTTTCTGGCTAAGCAAGACGGCTGCTGCTAGCAGGCGATTGGGATTGCGCTGATCTTGAACGAGTTGGGTTAGCAGCAGGCGCAGACTTTCTGGCAAACCGGGGGGCAAGTTGGCAGCATCGTTGAGCAAGGCTTGTTGCTCGGAGGCAGATAGCTTTTGGTAAAGGGCGATCACGCTCTGCCCGCTGAGATTCTCGATGTTTTGAAACTTTTGCAGGACATCCCAAGAGCCGCTCTGATCCGCAGGCGTGGGTAGGCTGGCTTTGAGACGCTTTACCTGCTCGGCCAGATCATTGGGAACACCCTGGAGTTCGTAGGGAAACACGTCCAGAAGCACCTGTGCCTGCTCCGGTTTCGCCGATTGGGCCGCTGTTAGCACCTGCGGCCAGACTTGCGCACTTAAGCCCTGCTCAGCTAGAGTGCGCAAAAAATCGGTATTGAACTGTTGCCACGGATTCTGATCTCTGAGATGCGCAATGGCAAGCTGAATTAAGCGCTGCTGAGTTTCGGGTCGGTCGAGGCCGAATGCCTGCTGCCAGCCTTCGACCGGTTGGCTGGTTACCAAATCAGTGATTAAAGAGGAGAAAGTCAGGTCTTCTGGGTTGCGTTTGAGTTGTGAGTTCAACCACCAAGTTGTGTAAGGCTGACCGTGACGCAGTAGGGCCGCTAAAGCATAGCCTCGTTGAACCGGATTCTCCGACTGGCTCCACCGAGCCAGAACGGGATAAGTGAGCGGGAACCAGCGGTCGCTGCGTTGATAAAGACTTTCTGGCGCACCATATCGATACCACACGAGATCTCGTCCAAGCGCATCACGAACTTGATGTTGTACCTGGAACCCAATTCCCAATGTCCCCACTACAGCAGTGAGGAGCGTGAGCTTGGCAAGGGTTCCCCAAGAGCGCTTGGGAGACTGAGGCGAGGGCAGATCGATAGGTGCTGTCATAAGCCAGAAGCTCGGAGAGGGCGAGAGGATGAAGCGGCTCTCCCACAATTCTCACCCTGACGCTCTCAAGACCCGCAAAGTTGCAGCTTTTCTTTGCTTTGAAGCATTAGTTTAGGAGTAACTAGCGACGTGCAGAAAATACAGGGAAAAAACTAGGATGCAACACAATCAGAAAAGCCGATCTTTATGGCCAGGCTAAAAGTTTCAATTGCAAGTTTTTGGGGTGAGACCTGAAAGTCAAATAAGCTTTAAGACCCCTGTTATTAGGGTTGCCAATCTGAAATCTATTTAATAAGAAGCAAAGCTCTCACACCATCACGGCTGATTGGGATAGAAGTTCCATTCACCGAGGTTGCGTCGGTGAACCAAAACCTAGTTATCAAAACAGAGCGCATGACAAAAGAAACGATAACACTTAAATTCGTTTTCACCATTTAGCCTATTTTTCAACCAAACTTGCCAACCATTCTTCTGTCATTCTTGGAGATCCTAAATGTACAACTTTGAGGTGCGCATATTCAGGCTTACTGAGCAAGACTGGGTATTCGTGCCGTCCTTTGCGATAGGTACCCAGCGCCCATAGAAAAATAGAATCTCGACTAAAAAACTGTACTTGCCAACGCTCTCGATTACCATTCCAAAGTTCTTTTTGCAGCAGCACTCGTTGCAAGGTTCGTTGAGTTAACCGGCGCAGAATTACAGGTAAAGAATAGTCCAGCCATACCAAGGTATCAGCTCGGCTCCAGACCAGATCGCGGACGGTACTGTAGTTACCATCCACTACCCAGCTATCGCCTGAGAGCGCTTGAGTTGCCCGTTGGCGAAACTGGTCAATGGGAGCCGGAGTCCAGTTGGGATCCCAGTGCAAAGCATCCAGTTCTACATGGGGCAAGCCAAGCGTTTGGGAGAGCTGACGAGCCAGGGTTGTCTTGCCAGAACCCGTCGTGCCGACGATTGAAATACGGTGATGGGCTTCAAGCCAATGGTCACTCATAGAATTTGCAGCAGGGTATTTGCAGCGGGGTTTGCATCAAGAGCCTAATCAAACTGTTCTTCCTCATCAAGGCCATAAGACCTACGCAAAACTGGCAACAGAATCGGCAGGGCTGACAGGCACAATGAGAAAGCGTCTTCTCTATTACCCCTTGTCAGCAATGAGCAGCACCTTCGGTCATCTGTTTCGCATCACCACCTACGGCGAGTCCCACGGAGGCGGTGTGGGCGTGGTTATCGATGGCTGTCCGCCGCAATTAGAACTCTCCGTCGAGGAGATTCAAACCGAGCTTGACCGCCGCCGCCCTGGACAAAGCCGCATCACTACACCTCGGCAAGAAGAAGACCGCTGTGAGATTTTGTCCGGCCTCTT
Organism: Leptolyngbya sp. FACHB-261; assembly: GCF_014696065.1. NCBI lineage: Bacteria > Bacillati > Cyanobacteriota > Cyanophyceae > Leptolyngbyales > Leptolyngbyaceae > Leptolyngbya > Leptolyngbya sp. FACHB-261. Next base: position 302,382 of record NZ_JACJPL010000001.1, read on the forward strand.
TCAGGGCTTAACCACAGGCACGCCAATCTCACTCCTGGTCCGCAACAAAGATGCCCGCTCTCAGGATTACGAGGAGATGGCGCAGAAATATCGCCCCTCCCATGCTGACGCTACCTACGACGCCAAATACGGCATTCGCAACTGGCAAGGCGGCGGTCGCTCCTCTGCTCGTGAAACCATTGGTCGGGTGGCAGCCGGAGCCATTGCCCAAAAGATTTTGAAACAGGTTGCTGGGGTTGAGATTGTCGCCTATGTCAAACGCATCCAAGAGCTAGAAGCAAGCGTTGACCCCGACTCCATCAACCGAGAGCAGGTGGATGCCAACATCGTGCGCTGCCCTGATGCCGTCATGGCCGAGCAGATGATCGGGCGGATTGATGAGATCCGACGCCAGGGCGACTCAGTGGGAGGCGTCGTAGAATGCGTGGCTCGCCAAGTGCCATCAGGCTGGGGCGAACCCGTCTTCGACAAATTAGAAGCTGACCTTGCCAAAGCCATGATGTCTCTGCCTGCCAGCAAGGGCTTTGAGCTTGGCTCCGGCTTTGCTGGTACCTTGCTCACCGGCAAGGCTCACAACGACGAGTTCTACCTGGACGAAACAGGCCGCGTCCGCACCCGCACCAACCGTTCCGGGGGTATTCAGGGTGGCATCTCTAACGGCGAGAACATCGTCTTGCGTGTCGCCTTCAAACCTACTGCCACCATCGCCAAAGAACAGGCTACAGTCACTCGCACTGGAGAGGAAACCACCTTAGCCGCCAAAGGCCGTCACGATCCTTGCGTCCTTCCTCGCGCCGTGCCAATGGTGGAAGCAATGGTTGCTCTGGTCCTCTGCGATCACCTGCTACGCCAGCAAGCCCAGTGCCGTACTCTACCCCTCAAAGCACTTAGCCCAGAAGCGCAGGAGGCCACTGCCTATCTCGGCTAAGCTCATCTAGCCTTGGAGCCCATAACAAAGATTGAGCCGTTCAGGCTCAACAGTCAGTTAACCAGCAGTCAGTTAAATCAACGCTATGTACAGACTGTTACTTCATGGCAGACAGCGAGATGTTAGCGTCTGTCAAAATTCGTTGCGCAATTTCCAAGCCGAAGCCAAGCTGAAACGGTGAAACAGAAAGGTCAGCAGCAGGATATTGACCTCCAGCTGTGCGTCGCGGCTCCACATCTGTTTACGCTGCGTGAGGCTGGCAGATGAGAGCGGCAAGCCAACCCAAGAAGGCTGTAGCCATGACCACAAGTTGGGAAAAACGGGTTATGGGCACGGTAGGTGTGTTACTTTACTTAAAATCCTTCATACAAGTACACATAGCTTGTCCTTCGGACACTGTCTAGCCAGCTCGCAAGCTCCTCTCCCCCTCGCAAACACTATGCAAACCACACTTGAGAGCCGATCCAACTCCAACTGGCAAAAGGGTTTGGTCTTTGCACCATTCTTTTTGTGGGGGACGGCGATGGTGGTTATGAAAGGCGTCATGCCGCAGACGCAGCCCCTATTTGTGGGAGGCATGCGCCTATTACCCGCAGGACTGATTCTGTTATTAGTTGCCGCTTTGACCGGTAGAGAGCCCTTGCGGGGATGGCGAGCTTGGGGTTGGGTCGCGCTATTCGGTTTAGTGGATGGCACGCTGTTCCAGGGTTTTCTGGTCGAAGGGCTTGCTCGTACAGGCGCAGGCTTAGGCTCAGTGCTAATTGACTCGCAGCCCCTAGCTGTAGCACTCATGGCCTTTTGGCTCTATGGAGAACGGATTGGTCGCTGGGGCTGGCTCGGCTTGGCCTTGGGCGTTTTCGGTATCAGCTTGATTGGCTTACCTGATAGTTTCTTACGCACCCTGCTCTCTGGTCAGTGGACGCTTGAGACCTTACCGGAAACGTTGCAGTTCACAGGCGGTGAGTGGCTGATGCTGATGGCCGCTCTGTCGATGGCGGTCGGCACAATTTTGATTCGGCCAGTTTGTCGTTACGTCGACCCTGTGGTCGCTACCGGCTGGCATATGGTGTTGGGGTCAGTACCCTTGTTCGGGCTGTCTACAGGCTTAGAAACAGAGGTTTGGCAACACCTAAATTGGCACGGTTGGCTAGGCATAACTTACATGGCCCTGCTCGGCAGCGCTGCTGCTTACGGCTTGTTCTTCTACTACGCCGCTCAGGGCAATCTAACAACCCTAAGTTCTCTCACTTTTTTAACTCCGGTATTCGCCCTTCTATTCGGCAAAGTCTTTCTGGCAGAAGCCCTGACGAATTTGCAGTGGGGAGGCGTTGGCCTAACGTTAATTAGTATTTATTTGGTTAATCAGCGCGAGATTCTGGCCGAGCGGAGCAACGAGGGCCCCAGCCAAACCCTTGCTAGTGAACACGCTAGTGAACCAGTAATGCGGCCTCAACTAGCGGAGGCTAGCTCAGAGAACTTGCTCCCCCTGGAACCTTTAGCTGAGCGACGTCCTTTAGAATCAGCGCTCTCAACTTCCTCAGAGCAGGATTGAGAATTCGCAGATCGAGTTTATTCAGATTTGGGCATTAGTGCCGACAAGCCCAGATGCTGTGGCTGATGCATCAGGTGTGGGCTATGCTATCTACTGATGATGCCGTTTCCCGGCCTCATGTTTGTTCAACGATTTAGGAATCAGGGTCTGCGCGTACATAGCCATTGCCTTTAGCCGACCGGAGTGTTGTTCCCCTCAAGATGAAAGCAAGTCCTCTTTCCGGAGGAACGCCGAGGCTTCTGGTATTAGAGACATTTAGGTCATATGGATTATCGCCCCTCACTGGTTGCCTCTCTTAGCCTTGCTGTTTGGGCTGGACTGGCTATGTCTATCAGCTCGACAAGTGCGAGTTCTGTGTCGAAGCTGCTATTGACCAGTCCAGTTTTGGCGCAAAGTTCTACTCCGTCCACCAGCGGAGCATCTAAGCCAACAACTCCCCGCATTCACGTTGTTGTTGCTGGCGATACGGTCGAGGCAATTGCAGTTCAGTATGGCGTTCCTCAGGAGACGATTCGTCGCCTGAATCCAGGGATTAATCCAAATCGCATGAGCATTGGTCAGCAGATCAAGCTCCCTCCCCTCGATGCGGCAGCGGCAGCGGCAGCGGCACTACCGCCTCAAAGTACAACTATTCCTGCAGAGCGTTCTGTTTCTACCCCCGCTTCTACGTTAGGGAATAGTCCAGCTGCTAACACTCCAGCTGTTGATGCTCCTGTCGAGCCTACCGAGGCAACTCGGCCTAGACCTGTGGTAGCTGAGCCTGCGGCGACTGCACCTACATACCCCTCGCCTTGGCTCTTAGGCGGTGGCGTTTTACTCGCTTTTCTAGCAGGAACGGCCTTCTCCTCGTTGTTAGGTCGTCGCCGTGAGGAGACACCTCTGCCTCAGCGGACTGCTGTTAATAGCCTCTCTAGTCCTTCGGTTGCCTCCAGTACCCACAAGACGGATGGCAGCTGGGTTTCGACAACACCACCTGGCACTGTTGCTGAAGAATACACGGAGAACCCTGACGGCGGCAGCTTGGTCCAGAGTGGTAACTCGGTCAAGATGCAGCGACTAGACGTGGTGGAGGAGTTGATCGGCGACCTCCAGAGTAGTGATCGCCAGCAGCGTCAACGGGCCATTTGGGATCTGGGACAAAAGGGGGACTCACGGGCCGTCAAGCCGCTGGTGCATTTGCTGATGGATTCTGACTCCAAGCACCGCAGCTTAATCCTGGCAACCCTAACCGAGATTGGCAGTAGTACGGTCACACCCCTGCATCGGGCCTTGCTAGTGTCTCTGCAAGACGAAAACCCTGAGGTCCGTATGAATGCAATTCGCGACCTCACGCGAGTATTTGATCTGTCTCAGCGCGCCGCCCACATCCTCAACCATGTAATTGACGACCCTGACCCAGAAGTGCAAGAGACCGCACGTTGGGCAGCCAGTCGCCTGGGCGTTACGCAGCTGATGTCTCTTAATAGCGGCGGCACGACCAATCCAGCAGCTCTCAGCGGCTCAGCTGAACCACCCCGCTCTGAGAACGGAACTACTCACCGTCGTGAGGATACACATGCTGATGGAGAACCCGTAGATCGTCGATGAATTCCCTGACAGCGGTAGTGGGGGCAGAGTCCATCTCGGCTGAGGTTGCCCGCATTCAGGCCCTCAAACACCCAACTTCACCTGCCTGGCTAGAGCTGGTACTGGCCCATCCTAATACCTTGCTGCTCGACCACTCTCACTGCGAGCGTAAAGCAGCTGGGGTGGCACTGAACCTGATGTTTCGCTATCCCTCTTGCACAGAGCTTGTGTATGCTCTGACTCAGATTGCTCGCGAAGAACTGGAGCATTTCGAGCAGGTGAACCGGCTGTTAGCAGAGCGAGGCATTCCTTTAGGACCACTCTCTGCACCACCCTACGGGGCTAAGCTCAGTGGCCAAACACGCCGACAAGAGCCTGACCGCTTGCTGGACTCCCTGCTAGTAGCAGGTTTGATTGAGGCACGTAGCCACGAGCGCTTAGGATTGCTGGCCCAGTATTGCCCAGACCCGGTTCTAAGCGACTTTTACAGCAGTCTTATGGCTTCAGAAGCACGGCACTACGGTACCTACTGGGTACTTGCAGATACTTATTTTGAGCGGGAGGCGGTCAAAGCGAGACTTGAGGAACTGAGCGAGGTGGAAAGCCAACTTCTCACGACCCTCCACCCCGAACCTCGAATTCACAGTTAGGACCGGTCTATACGGGCCTACTGACTCTAGAACTCGTCGTCGTAGCCACCGCCACCGCCGCCACTGGAAACTGCTGCGCCTTCGTTGTCGCGCTTGGAGCCCAGCAATTCTAGCCGGTCCACCCGAATCACAGGCTTGGAACGGTCAGCGCCAGTGGCTTTGTCCTTCCAATAATCGAACTTAAGCGAGCCACTTACGCCGATCAAGCTGCCCTTGCGTACATAGTTGGCAGCGGTCTCAGCGGTCTTGCCCCAAATTTCTAGATCAAACCAGTCGGGCTGGTCATCGCGGCTGGTGCGTCGATTGACGGCTAGCGTGAAGTTGCAGACAACACTTCCAGACTCGAAGTAGCGGACCTCTGGATCCCGACCAGCTCGGCCCACCAGGTTCACGGTGTTCAGGCTCATAGAACAAATTTACTACTGCTGACTGTCCCTATACCTTAGCTGAAGCCTGAGAGCTGCGCTAGAGATTCTGCCGCCTCACTTCGCTTAACTAATTCTGCTGCCCCTTACTCTTAACGTAATGTCCCTTCCGACTCCCTTCAGGATCAAAAGTCCGGCAAGCTCTACTGTTTTTGATACGGTTCCCCTCACTGTTTAATCTTGGCTACGTTCCTACAGTAGAGACGTGAGCAACGAAGCCAAGGCAACTGCTTCTAGCTCACCTGCAAAGCTTCTAATGAGCAACGTAAGTAGGAGAGTTACTATGGCCCTTGTTCGTTGGGAACCATTCCGCGAAATTGACACGCTGCGCCGTCAGATGGATCGCCTGTTTGATGATGTCACCAGCCTGACTGGCACCGAGCGCTCCGAGCGTTCTACCTGGGCTCCTGCAGTTGAGCTTAGAGAGACTGAAGATGCGGTTGTGCTGCGCGCCGAAGTGCCTGGTGTAGAAGCCAAGAACCTTGATGTTCAGGTTTCTCGCGATGCAGTCTCGATTGCCGGTGAGCATCACCAGGAGCAGCGTACTGAAGAAAAAGGCCTGTTCCGCACTGAATTCCGCTACGGTAGCTTCCGCCGCGTCGTACCTCTGCCTGCTCAAGTGCAGAACGACCAGGTGAAAGCCGAATTCAAGGATGGCATTCTCACCTTGACCCTACCTAAAGCTGAAGATGAGCGGCGCAAGGTTGTGAAAGTTACCTTAGATAGCGCTCAAAGCTAACTCAAATTAAGACCATGAGGGGCTGTAGTCACAAGTACAAATTCAAGGCCTACAGCCCCTTACAGCCTCTTCCACCGGCGATATTCAAGTACGGAAACCCTCACTCAGTGAGATGGGTAAACCAGCCCTAATTTCAGTCGCGTCGCCGGTAGTGTGGTTACTCAAGTGTTTTTGCTAAAAATCTCGCCCTGGTCGAGTGACCAGACAGACGTATCGGGAGCCGGAAGGACCTATGGCAAAAGTAGTTGGAATCGACTTAGGCACCACAAACTCAGTGGTGGCTGTGATGGAGGGTGGTAAACCCACTGTCATTGCAAACGCGGAAGGCTTCCGGACCACACCGTCTGTGGTTGCCTTCGCGAAAAATGGAGATCGGCTGGTCGGGCAAATCGCCAAGCGCCAAGCCGTGATGAACACGGACAACACGTTCTATTCAGTCAAGCGCTTTATCGGCCGTCGCTACGACGAAATTACCGAAGAAGCTAAGCAAGTTGCTTATAAAGTACTCAATGTCAGCGGCAACGTTAAGGTCGATGCCCCTGCAGTTAGCAAGCAGTTTGCACCAGAAGAAATTGCGGCACAAGTGTTACGTAAGCTGGTTGATGATGCCAGTAAGTACCTGGGTGAGCAGGTTACTCAAGCGGTAGTTACCGTCCCTGCTTACTTCAACGACTCTCAGCGTCAGGCTACCAAAGACGCTGGTAAGATCGCGGGCATTGAAATCCTGCGCATCATTAACGAGCCTACCGCCGCTTCGCTGGCCTACGGCTTAGAGAACAAGAGCAACCAAACCATCCTGGTCTTTGACTTGGGCGGCGGTACCTTTGACGTCTCTATCCTGGAAGTGGGCGATGGTGTCTTCGAGGTGCTGGCAACCAGCGGTGACACTCACTTGGGTGGTGACGACTTCGACAAGAAGATCGTAGACTACCTGGCCGGTGAGTTCCAGAAGACCGAAGGCATCGACCTGCGCAAGGACAAGCAAGCTCTGCAACGCCTGACTGAAGCAGCAGAGAAAGCCAAGATCGAGCTGTCTAGCGTTACCCAGACCGAGATCAACTTGCCGTTCATTACCGCCACTCAAGACGGTCCTAAGCACCTCGACACAACCCTAACTCGGGCCAAGTTCGAAGACCTGTGCTCTGACCTAATTGACCGTAGCCGCGTGCCAGTTGAGCAAGCGCTACGCGATGCCAAGCTCGACAAGTCGAAGATCGACGAAGTCGTGCTGGTGGGCGGTTCGACCCGTATTCCTGCGGTTCAAGAACTGGTTAAGCGCGTTCTGGGCAGAGACCCCAACCAAGGCGTGAACCCGGATGAAGTGGTCGCGGTTGGTGCGGCAATCCAAGCCGGTGTGCTATCTGGTGAAGTCAAAGACATCCTGCTGCTGGACGTAACACCGCTATCTTTGGGTGTTGAAACCCTGGGTGGTGTGATGACCAAGCTGATCACCCGCAACACCACCATTCCTACCAAGAAGTCCGAGGTGTTCTCGACTGCGGTAGACGGTCAGAGCAACGTGGAGATCCGCGTGCTCCAGGGTGAGCGTGAGATGGCCAATGACAACCGTGAACTGGCAACCTTCCGTCTGGATGGTATTCCCCCGGCTCCCCGTGGTGTCCCTCAAATCGAAGTTACCTTCGACATCGACGCTAACGGCATCCTTTCGGTGAAAGCCAAGGACAAGGGAACAGGCAAGGAGCAGTCCGTGACCGGTATCGGTGCTTCAACGCTGTCTAAGGACGACATTGAGCGCATGGTCAAGGATGCTGAGCGCAACGCTGCTACCGACAAGGAGCGTCGCGATCAGATCGAGGCCAAGAACCAAGCCGACTCTCTGGCTTACCAAGCCGAGAAGCAGCTCAACGAGATGGGCGACAAGGTTCCTGCTGCCGATAAGACCAAGCTGGAAGGCATGATTAAGGATCTGCGCGAAGCGATTAGTCAAGAAGATCACGAGCGCATCAAGACCTTGACCGGCGAGTTGCAGCAAACCCTGTACACGGTTAATAGCAACCTGTATCAGCAGGGCGCAACTCCCGATGCTGACGGTGCTGGTGGCCCCACCCCTGATGGTGCTGGTGGCCCTGAGAAGTCTGCTGGCGGTGATGATGTCATCGACGCTGAGTTCTCTGAAACCAAGTAAGTTTTAGATCAGTCTTAGGAGCTTTCGGCTCTGATACGTTGAAGCCCCCTAGCTAATAGCTAGGGGGCTTTTTTGAGGTTCTAGCGAAGAAGTTAAAGCAATTAAAGGTCCAAGCATTCTGGAGCATAGACTGTGTAAGCCTCGCACAGGCCTCTCAACGTCGCTTAGCACGTCTTTTCCAGGTGCCACCATAGCGATAGAAGCGGTTGCTCTGGCTCAAACTGGGCCAGCAAGCTGGGCAAACCAGCTTCCAGATGCCAGTGTCATCGTGTTGAATTCGATAGAGCAGGGGCGAAGCCTGCTGGCAGATTGCGCAGGGCTTGGTCTTCATTCAGATTACGGAACCAGTACCGAATAATAGAGAGAGCACTGCACGTGGGTCGGCATGACGGAATTGAGGCGGTTTTTTAAGCACGAGGTGTTGCCCCTGCTGGCAAACCTCAAATTGGCAATTGCGTTATTGCTCACAATTGCCCTATTCAGCGTTCTCGGCACAGTGATCGAGCAGGGACAGACCCTTGAGTTTTACCAGACTAACTATCCTGAGAACCCAGCCCTGTTTGGCTTTCTCACCTGGAAACTACTGCTGACTCTCGGTCTCGACCATGTCTATCGAACCTGGTGGTTTCTGACTCTGCTGATTCTGTTCAGCTCCAGCTTGGTGAGCTGTACCTTCACCCGTCAATTTCCCATGCTCAAAGCGGCGAAGCGTTGGAGCTACTACACCAAGCCCCAGTCCTTCCGCAAGCTTGCCCTTAGTACAGAACTGCCTGGGGCCCGTCTCGGCGATCTTCAAACTCGCTTGGCCTCAGCCCGCTACCAAATCTTTTCTGAGGACGGCAAGCTCTACGCCCGTAAGGGCATGATCGGCCGCATCGGTCCGATTGTCGTCCACGCCAGCATGTTGCTGATCCTTGTGGGGGCTTTATGGGGAGCGTTCACTGGCTTTCAAGCCCAGCAGATGGTACCGAGCGGAGCCACCTTCAAGATCACAAACATTACTGAGGCAGGCCCCTGGGCGAGTCCCCAGTTTCCCAAAGATTGGTCAGTGCATGTCAACCGCTTCTGGATTGACTACACCCCTAAGGGCAGCATCGATCAGTTTTACTCTGACCTGTCGGTGCTCGACCTGAACGGCCAAGAGGTGATGCGCAAAACTATCCACGTTAACGAGCCTCTGCGCTACCACGGCGTCACACTCTACCAGGCTGACTGGAGCGTGGCGGGCATTCGGGCCCAAGTTAATAACAGTCCTTTGTTCCAACTGCCGATGGTGCCGATTCAAGCGGCTAACGGTAGCCGCCTCTGGGGCACCTGGATGCCAATCAACTTTGAGCTAAACCAGGGCATCACCCTCCTGACCCCAGACTTGCAAGGCACCTTGATTGTTTACGGGCCCGATGGGCAACTGCTAACCACGACCCGAGTAGGCATGCCCACTGAGCTTGCCATTGCTGGCATAGACAAGCCTGTGCGGATTACCGTTCGGGATGTGGTGGGCGCAACCGGATTACAGATCAAGGCCGATCCGGGCATCCCGACCGTCTATGCAGGCTTTGGCTTGCTGATGCTGGGGGTGATGATGAGCTACGTCTCCCATTCGCAAGTATGGGCGTTGCAGGAAGGCGAACGACTGTATGTGGGTGGGCGCACGAACCGTGCCCAGGTTGCCTTTGAACGAGAATTAGTCGCTTTGCTGAGCCAGGTCGAACAACCACAGACAGTGGTGAGGACCGCACCAGCAGCTCAGATGCCGATCTTGCAATAAAGTGCGCCCTTCCAAAGATAGGTTCGAGAGGTTGCTATACTGGGGGAAGCATAGACTGTAAAGTTTTATAAACATGGCTTCCCCCAACCTGATAGCGCTGGCTCAGCAGCTTGAAAGCGAAAATACCCGAGACAGAATGCTAGCTCTGGCAGCGCTTCGGGATGTGCCCCCTACAGATGCAGTGCCACTGATTCTGAAGGTCCTTGACGATCAAAACCTTCAGATCCGGTCAATGGCAGTCTTCGCTCTGGGTGTGAAGCAAACTGACCAAAGCTTTCCGATTCTGGTCAAACTTATAGAGAACGAGCCAGACTACGGCATCCGAGCCGATGCGGCTGGAGCCTTGGGGTATCTGGGTGACATCCGAGCCTTTGAGCCTTTGTTGCGTGCCTTCTATGAGGACACCAACTGGCTGGTGCGCTTCAGTGCAGCTGTCTCATTGGGTAATTTGGGCGATCCTAGAGCTCATGATGCGTTGGTCAGCGCACTCGACAGCGAAGAGGTCGTCTTGCATCAAGCAGCGATTGCTGCCCTAGGGGAAATTCGCGATTTGGATGCGGTCGATCACATTCTGCGCTTTGCTCAATCTGAGGACTGGCTGACCCGCCAACGCCTAGCCGAAGCCTTGGGCAATTTGCCCACTGCTAAGAGCCGTTCGGCCCTGACCTATCTCAGCAAAGATAGCCATTCTCAAGTCGCAGAAGCAGCTCGCCTTTCTCTGGAACGATTGAGCGAAGCACTGCTGGCTAGCAGTCCGGTTGGCTCAGAAATTTAACTGTATCTTAATCCGAAGATGAGGCGAACGCATTGGCTGTGCCTATTGGCGAGCCAGTGCGTTTGCTTTATGCGCCAGTTCAACATCCAAGTTAGTAATCCCGCCAGCATCATGAGTGGTGAGGTCAATGGTGACGCGGTTATAGACGTTGAACCATTCAGGATGATGGCCCATTGACTCAGCCACTAAAGCCACACTGGACATGAAGCCAAAGGCTTCGATGAAAGAGCCAAATTGAAACTGACGGTGCAGCTTACCGGCTTCCAGGCTCCAGCCTGAAAGGTTTTGCAGAGCAGCATTGACTTCCGGTTGGGAGAGGCGCACAGGAGCACTCATAGCGTATTTCTGACGACTGAAAGGGACAGGCTGGGCAGTGCTGCCTACGGTAGCACCCATAGCTGTAAGCACTAGAACACCTAAAACTAAGACAAGCATGAGCCTGTAAACCCAATATTGGGACTGGGCAAAAGCTTTAAGGTTCATCTTGCTCGCGTTTGCAGAAAGCTTAAAAGGATTTCACTGGCTTGCTCTTTAGAATAGGTGCTCCTTGGCTCTGAACTATTTCTGGGCCTTAACTCTAGTGGCAAGCGCAAAGACAGCAAGCTCAAAACCTCCAAGCCTCAGCTCACTATCAAGTAACTGTCAACTGCCAGCAACTATCCCAGATCGACAAATCTCCTAAGATTGTCGTTTTTTGGTTTGTTGACGTAGTTACTAGGTAGTTTTCTCTAGAATGCTCTAGAATTGCGCTGATAGCAGATGCAGATAGGGAATGTCGAGGGCTGGTCCGCCAGCTTCAGGCATTCAGCGCAGAGTGAGTGTTGACGGTTCGGACTAGCAGAACTTCGGGTGACCCATGGAAACTTTGGGATTTGTTCGAGCATTGCAGGCCTATGATCGGTCCTGTCCAGAGGGCAATGACTTAACTGAGGGACTTTACTCAGATCCGTTAGCTCCGGCAGACCAGTTGAGAAGCGAGTCCGGCTCCTGGACAGAAATTGAGGTCAAGAGATCCTTAGAAGCAGCGGGTCGAGTCAGTCGCCAACAGTTCTCACATCTAGCCACGACAGGTGCTCTCACCCTTTTGGTGACGGCGGCAGCCCTATCAGCAGGCTCGGCACAAGCCGTTAGCTTAGGCGATTCAGGATCCTACGTGGCTCAGATTCAACGAGCTTTGGGCATTCCGGCTGACGGTGTATTTGGGCCAGCCACGCAGCAAGCGGTTATTCGGTTCCAACAGCGCAATGGCATCTCACCGGATGGTGTTGTGGGCTCACGCACCAGCCAGGCGCTATTGGGTGTGGCTGTCCCCGATACCGGCGGTGGCAATGTTCCAGCCGTAAGTATTCCGGCCTCTACTGCTTCCTCTGCTTCCACTGGTGCCACATCAGGCAGTGTTGTCGAGTTGCAACGCCTGTTGAGCGACCGAGGCTTTAGTCCGGGTACCGTTGACGGTGTCTATGGTCCCAGTACAGAAGCCGCGGTTAGGCGCGCCCAGACCTTCTACGGGCTAAGCGTAGATGGTGTTGCTGGACCCGCCACCCTATCTGCTCTACGCGGTCAAACCTCACCCCGAGATACGCCACAGTCTGTAAGTTCTGGAGCCTGTCTCAGCGGCCCAGCGGCAACTCAACAGCTCCTGGCCAACCGGGGCTTCTACGCGGGCGCTATCGATGGCATCTGTGGACCTGCAACTCAAGATGCGATTCTGTCTGCGCAACGCTTTTATGGGCTGACTCCTGATGGTGTGGCCGGATCAGTGACACTCTCAGCCTTGCGCTCAGACACAGCGCAGGCTCGTGTGACGACCGAGCAGGCCGCCAGTGCCGCCAGCACTGATGTCGCTCAACTGCAGCGTTTGCTCCAGAACCGAGGCTTCTACCTGGGCTCAATTGATGGAGTCTATGGCCCCGATACAGCGAATGCCGTCCGGAATGCGCAGTATTTCTATGGGCTAACTCCGGATGGTGTAGCCGGTCCAGCAACCCTCGCCGCCTTACAGGGGCAAGCGGTAGCCTACTATCCACCGCCACTCTCTCTGCCAGGACCCACTTACATCAGCTACAACAGCAACTCCAGTGCAGATTTGCCAGTGAGTACATTGCAAGAGCTGCTGCGGGACCGAGGCTACTACAGAGGTGCGGTTGATGGAGTATACGGTCAGGGCACTCGCAGTGCTGTGATCGCCTTTCAGAATGCCAATGACCTGTCTGCTGATGGCGTCGCTGGCCCCAATACGATTGGCTTGCTGCAATCACGCTATTACTAGCCTGCGATCAGCGTAATCTGACACATCCAGCCTAGAGAGTAAATAAGCAAGTAGCAAGCAAGTAGGAGGTTCACGGCTCAAAGGCCAGAACCCCTGCATCGCCATCCAACACCACAGGGCAACCAACGGGTAGGGCGGCGTTGACGCCATCATGCCCGAAGGGCAGTTCTGAAACAATCGGCAAACCCAGATCGCCTAGGCGATCCTGTAATACTTCGACCACACTCAAGCTGCGCTCCGGGTGCAAGGGTTCGCATTGGCTAAACCGACCCAGGGCGATGCCGCGCACGCCCGCAAAGGCTCCACACATACGCCACTGGGTCAACATACGGTCCAAGCGGTAGGGCTGTTCCCCCACATCTTCAAAAGCCAAAATCGTGCCAGTCAGGTCGGGACAGAGGGCTGTGCCCAGTAGATGCGTTGCCACTGTGAGATTGGCTGGCAGCAGTAGACCCTGTGCTCGGCCATTCCCCCAGCCTTGCCCATTGAGCGGAGCTAAGGCGCGTCCCTCGACCGCGTCGAACAAGCGATCTATAGACCAGTGGGGTTCGCGGCCGAGTGTGGTGAGTAAGGGACCATGTAGACCAGCCCGTCCTCTCACGGCTTGCGCCCAGAGCAGGGCAGTGATGTCAGAAAACCCTACCAGCCAGCGGGGTTCTGCTTCAGGCCAGTGCCAATCTTCTAGCAGGCGAGCCCCGCCATAGCCACCACGAACACATAGGATGGCATGGCAGGCGGGATCGCTCAGGGCTTGCTCTAGCTGAGAGCGGCGTACCAGATCAGCTCCAGCGAGATAACCACGGCGAACGCGCAGGTCTGGGGGTAGCACCACCTCGTAACCCCGCGAGAGCCAAACGGCAACCCCAGCTTCGAAGGCCTCCAATTCTGATAAAGCACCACTGGGCAAAACCGCTATCAGGCGATTGCCAGGGACTAGGGCAGGCGGAAACTTGAGCAGGTTCATGGTGATTGTCCAGTTGCAGACCTGAGCCAGCGTATAGATCTATGGGTACCTTCAGAGGAAGTCTAACTGCGGTTGGGCGGCAACCTTTACTGCTTTTCTGGCTTTAGTTTTTTGGCCTAAATCCCTTGGCCTGAGTTACTTGGCCTGAGTCACTAGCCTTTTTGGGGCCTGAGTCTATGACCCTTGAGTTTTTTCTCGCGCGGCCAGCACCGCTGCAAACCACTGCTCAAACCGATCACCCAGCGCCGAGAGCGAGTATTCCTGTTCGGCCTGAGTTCGACAAGCCTGGCGTTCGAGCTGGTCGATTTGACCAATCGCCTGCACCAGTCCCTCAACGCTATCGGGTTCAACGAGCCAACCTGTACGACCTGGATCGACAATCTCAGCGGGTCCACCTCGTCGGTAGGCGATCACAGGTACCCCACAGGCAAGGGCTTCAATGGCGACGTTGCCAAACGCTTCGATCCATTTCGGTGTCATCACCAATGCCCGAGCGCGGCGCACGACTTGCTGCAATTCCAGGGTCGGCAAGAATCCCACGTAGTGCAATGGGGCTCCAGCAAATTCCTGCTGGATCTGCTGCCAGTAAGCCTCGTCCTGTAGCTTGCCGAGGATATCGAGCGTTATCCCAGTCGCTTGAGCAGCGGCGGCGGCGTCTTCCAGGCCCTTCTCAGGTGCGATCCTGCCGATCCAGCACAGGCGCGATTCCGGTACGGGATTGAAGTCGTACAGGCTGAGATCTAAGCCACTACTTAAGGGGCGACAGAGGTCGGCAAAGGCGAAGGTCTCGGCCTGGGTGCGCGTGTAAACACCAATACTGCCGGGGTAGCCTTTGGCCACTCGCTCAATGATCTGGTCGAGGGCATCGCTCAGCGACCCCATACTGACCAGATGGGCCATCGGTTTGTCGAGAAAGGGCGTCAGGTAAAAGGGCAGCCAATCGTAGGCGAAGTTGACGATTAAGTCATACTCCGATTGGACCTGGCGCACCAACTCCCACATGTTGGCCAGCACCGAGTTCTCAGGCATCAGAATCGGGGTTTCCCGCGTCTGGTTCTGGGCAAAAACCTGTGACTTGCCAGGGACTGGCAGCAATGGAATCTGCTCCGACTGCGAACCTTCGGGCGCAATCAGGTGCAGCAAGTGACCGCGTTGCAGCAACTCCTGGGCAACGTTTTGGATCGTTAATTCAACACCTCCACCAATACCAGAGCCGAAGGGGCCGACCGAGGTGGAAACGAATAGCAGCTTCAGAGGACAGACTTTACAGGCACATCGCGTCTATCCTATCGCTAGGGGAATCGCGCTGGAGCAAGGGTTGAGTGGGATTTTATTCGCAGGTTATTTTTCCCCGCTTGATGGACTGGTCCATGTCTGGGTCTGGGTTGGCTCGGTACCGCCAAGAAGTTTTGGCCGAGGTGCGGGGTGATGTTTTAGAAATCGGTTTTGGCACCGGCTTAAATCTGCCCTACTACCCACCTGACGTTCAGGAAATTACGGTCATTGACCCCAATGCAGGCATGTCTGCACTCGCCCAAAAACGGATTTCCCATTCTAATATCCAGGTCCATCGTCAGGTTCTGAAAGGTGAAGAGCTACCGATGCCGGATGCCAGCTTTGATAGTGTAGTGAGCACCTGGACCCTCTGCAGTATTGCTGACCTTGACCGAGCCCTACAACAGATTTATCGAGTGCTCAAACCGGGCGGCAAATTCTTTTTTGTGGAACATGGTTTGAGCGATGACCCTAAGGTTCAGGTCTGGCAAAATCGTTTGACCCCTGTCCAAAAAATCGTCGCTGATGGCTGTCATCTCAACCGCAACATGCAACAATTAGTCGAAAGTCAGGGATTCAAATTGCTCAAACTAGAGCGTTTTTATGCTGAAGACTTGCCTAAATTTATTGGCTATTTATACAAAGGTATCGCAGTAAAGCCTGGTTAATTATCAGGGTAGTATCACTTGGTTGAGCAGCAGCCCAAATTGCAGAAAAATTATGCCTAGTTATGATTACACCTAAATTACAAGGGTCTGATCCAGATATTGCGATACCTGACTAGATCAGCGTGCTCCTGTAATTTAAAAGGGGCTCTGGCCTTATGCGCAAGGTAGAGTGCTGGTCCGTGCCAGGTGTTGCCGTATATTTCCACATGGTTCTGAATTAACACACGATTGTGTAGCACGGTGATCCGGGCTCGTTCGGTTACTTTGCCTTGTTCATCGAACTTTGGAGCCTTGAAGATGATGTCGTAGCTCTGCCATCCGCCCGGTTTGCGGCTGGCATTGACCAGAGGAGCAGGCTGTTTATAAATTGCCCCCGCTTGACCGTGATAGTAGGTCTTGTTGTCATACGAATCGAGCACTTGCACTTCGTAGCGTTCCATCAAGAAAACACCACTGTTGCCACGCCCTTGACCTTCTCCCTTAACTTCAGCGGGAGAGCCCATTCAATATGCAACTGACAGTCGCCAAACTCTTTCTGAGTGGCGATGTCTCCCGTATTGGGTACAACTTCTAAGTAGCCATCTTTAACCTGCCATTTCGCTTCACCGCCGTTGACACTACGCCACTGGAACAAATCCCGACCATTAAATAGCACAATAGCGTCAGTGGGTGGACTACTGTCAGTTTTGCCCGGTGTAACGATGGGGGGTTCGTTGTGAGGCGGGGGAAAAAGGCCAAGGTCTTGCATCAGTTCGCCTAGCACTAACCATAACAGCAGGGTTTACAGAGAGTCTAAATAATAGTGAATATCTCTTGGCCCTAATCATCTTAATGGTGAGTATTAAGGGTTCAACCAGAGGAAAGTCAGGAAATAAATTAGTTTTAGTCTCGATTGTGGGAGCAATGAGATGATAAATGGTAATTGTCTTTTCCCATGTCTTTTGCTTCAGTGATAATGTGACTTTGAGTGCAGTCTCAATACGCTAAAGAAAACAAAAAAGAGGGTTCGCCATGTCTGAGCCGTTCATTGGTGAAATTCGATTATTTGCAGGCAACTTTGCCCCTAGAGGTTGGGCCTTCTGCGATGGGCAACTCCTGCCCCTTGCTCAAAGCACTGCTCTATTTTCTATTTTGGGCACGACCTATGGAGGCAACGGAAAAACCACTTTTGCTCTGCCAGACCTCCGAGGTCGCGTGCCAATCCATGCAGGCACTGGGTCAGGTCTTAGCCCCTATGAGCTAGGGCAAGCGGGCGGACAAGAGCAAGTCATGTTGACGGTTGCCGAGTTGCCAACTCATAGCCATGATGTGTCTGTCAATAGCAAGAAGGCCAATCAACTGGAGCCAGTTGGGCACATTCTTGCTGAAGCGGAACGACGCAAAATCTACAGCACAGGCAATCCAGATGCGACCATGCATTCAGCCACAATTGCCAACACCGGTCACAGCCAACCTCACGAAAACCGGCAACCGTACCTCGCTTTGCATTACATCATTGCCTTAGAAGGTTTCTTTCCACCGCAACCCTAGAATGACGGCACCAAAACAAGCTGTAAACGGGTGTGGGAGCTTCGGCCATTTCCACAGAAAGGTCCATTGCCAGAGAAAGGTAGAGTAGGCTTCACGGTGGCGCCTTAGTGCAGGCGAGATCCCAGAGCATCACCTAGGTCCCGCCTGCACTAAGGCGATTGCTTCTGAAGCAGTCACTCTACCCTTGCCATTGATTTGCTTCCTCAGCAAAGTTCGCTCGCTGAGGGCGAACGACACAGAATCGATGGCCAGTAGGAGCTTCCATCACCCACCAAGTTTGCACCTGCCGAAGACGTTTTGCTCCCAGCTGTTCTAGCCGCCGAACTTCTGCTTCGATGTCATCTGTTTCGATGTCAATATGAACTCTGCTGGGATGCTCTACCTTCTGAACTTCGATGTGTAAGTCCTCTGGTTTGGTTGCGAAAGGCACATAGTTTTGGTCTTCTGGCGCTGTTGAAGGCTTAATGGCGTAGCCTAATGCCTGGCTCCAAAACTCCACAGCTTGATCGAGGTTTTCAGTTTGGCAGTCAATGATCAAACCGGCGAGTCGACTCTTATGCATGATGCATCTCCTTCAATACTTGTATTTATCGCTTAGTTACCTCTAAGTTAAGGCCTAGTCTACCTTTGGATACTCACGATTCAACTTTAGCGCACAATCAACCACACCCCTATTAACAATATTCCCAAGCCTAGCAATTTTGTGGTTTCTAGAGGATGCGGAATTGCACCTAGTAGACCGAATTGATCGATCAAGGCAGCTAATATAAACTGTGAGGCTACCATTAAAGTAAACCCTGTTGCCAATCCTAATCGAGGTGCTATGTACCCGATGGTAGCAACGATGAATAGTCCCAATAGCCCAGAGCTGAAAGCATACCAGGGGACATTCTGCCAGGCTCGCAAATTTCCCCAATTTGTCCCAAGCATGACTAAAGCCGCAACTACGCCACCACCCGAGTAAGTGATGAAGACACTTTCGAGAGTGCCCAGTTTTTGATCCATCACACTCATGAACTGGCTCTGTAATGTGACCACGACTCCTCCCAGAATCGCTAGAATTACTGGAAGAATGTCCATTGGGTTACTTCTCTAGGTCTTAAAATAGGTCTTGAAAATCACAGAATGTTAGGCTTCGTATCTGGGCTGATTATTGCGCTTGACGTACACAATTACCATACCTCGATACCAACCAGCATCAAGTAGGCTTTTTTAAGCCTCGACCATGGTTGGTAAGGGCTTCGTACTCAGCTCTGATCAGCTGATTTTATCTAGAGAGGCTGGCTCACAGAAGCTCGGCTATCCAGGCTTTAGCAATGGCCCACTCCACGCCTCTATCAAGTAGACGCTATCATCAAAGAGCCGCAAGGCAACCACATAGTGGAATAGACAAGGGAGATGACCATGAAAATACTGATGGTGTTAACATCGCATGACAGACTCGGTGATACTGGCAAAAAAACGGGATTTTGGTTGGAGGAGTTTGCGGCTCCTTATTATGTATTTAAAGATGCAGGTGCCGAGATTACACTGGCTTCTCCCCAAGGTGGACAGCCGCCCCTTGATCCTAAAAGTGACGAACCCGATTCCCAAACCGAGGCAACTATTCGTTTCAAGCAAGATACAGAGGCACAAACAGCCCTAGGTAACACCCTTAAGCTATCAAGTGTGTCGGGTGAGGATTACGATGCTATATTTTATCCCGGTGGTCACGGGCCTTTGTGGGACCTGTCTGAGGATAAAGATTCCATAGCTTTAATCGAAGCCATGTATGTTGCGGGCAAGCCTGTAGCTGCCGTTTGCCATGCTCCTAGTGTGTTGCGCAATACCAAAACTCATGAGGGATCTCCCCTAATTGAAGGTAAGTCTGTAACTGGCTTTTCGAACACGGAAGAAGCAGCTGTTGGTTTGACTGATGTTGTGCCATTTCTCCTTGAGGACGAGCTGAAAAAGAGCGGCGGCAAATATTCAAAGGCAGAGAACTGGCAGCCCTATGTCGTTAGCGACGGCAATTTGATTACAGGCCAGAATCCGGCGTCATCTGAAGCAGGAGCAAAGGCAGTCTTGCAACAGCTAAGTATCGCTTCCTCATGAAAAAGGCGTCGAGGCGAGTAGCTGGCTAGCTACTCGCCTCGATTCTTAAGTACAAGGCTCAATGGTAAATTAATCAATCCCTATCGCTACGCAAACACTTTGACCGACGCCAAGGTACGCTTCTATTGGAGTGGCAAGTTTTACAGTTGTGTAGCTGCGGAGGGAGTTCTCTCAGCCTTAGAACTGGCACCTGAAGCGAGAAAAGATATTCTGATTCTTTTAACGGATGGTCTCAGGGTTTGTTTGATCGTTTAGGGATCGAAGTAGTTTACTAGGACGTGCAGATTTCACAGCAAGATAGAGTACGGGATATCGAGTGAACATATAATGCTCATACTCATACCAATGCATATCCCCTTTTCTTTGGTTACAGGCCCTGCAAATCACCCACAAATTTTCGAAGTTCAGTGACAACCAAGGATACTGTGCCCTGGGTAGTTTGTGATCGATAGTCTTACCGCCAGTTTTAGAGTAGCTTTTCTCACAAATTGGGCAATCCCAGTCGGAGTGGTCTTTTACCCAATCCTTACTCTCCTGGGTTGTTCCACACTCAAAGTCACCGCTCACATAGCGCCAGTAATCGAATCTCCTGTAGTCTTCAAAATCTTGAGGAGTTAATCTGTGATATCGCTTACCACCAATTTCGTCCGCGAGCCTAAATAGTTCCCCAAGTTCCTTCCCCTCAAGATTCATAGCCTCTCTC
Source organism: Leptolyngbya sp. FACHB-261 (assembly GCF_014696065.1). Taxonomy (NCBI): domain Bacteria; kingdom Bacillati; phylum Cyanobacteriota; class Cyanophyceae; order Leptolyngbyales; family Leptolyngbyaceae; genus Leptolyngbya; species Leptolyngbya sp. FACHB-261. Next base: position 322,434 of record NZ_JACJPL010000001.1, read on the forward strand.
CCTAGGATCTAACAGTTCCATAGGACTTTTGATTGCGTTTTTTTCGAGCTTTTTGGTCAGCTTTAGTGCTGAAATCAATGGTTTCAACTTCAATGTCAGGAAACTGCCGATCGACCTCTTCTGCAATCTCGTTGACTTCTTCAGATAGCCTTTGATTAAACTCTTGTATCTCTCGATTGGTAATATATTTGTTGCCGATGCGATCAGCTTCTAAAAATAGTTCCCCAAGGGTCAGCTCCTCTAATTCGTATTTATCTAAAAATTCCTGGATTTTCTGAAACAAATTGACAACATTGTCCCAACCAACATTTCTATAGCTATTGTCCCTCAGCCATTGCTGGTCTTCTTTGCGAAGTTTAGCTCGCTTCCTAGAGTTAGCACGCTGAACCTCGTGGTAGCTCATTGCGTTAAACTTTCTTTTTTGGCTTGCCATTAGTTTAAGTCCTTAACCTAGCGTTGAACCAAACATTTTAATGAGCGCCTTTCGAATTTCACTGTCTTCATATTGCAAAAGCTTCTTTGTGCTCATCGCTAGCTTGAGTCTAATTTCGTCAACCAAGTTCTTTAAGGCTTTGTTATCCTTTTTGAGTTGATCATTTGCTTCTGTCAACTCATTGTTCCGAGAACTTAGAGTTTTGACTTCAACCCCTAAATCTCTATTCTCAGCAGATAATTTTTGAATATCAGCTTCCAGCTTTTCTCTTTCCTGCTCTAATTGCTTTTTTCTAGCTCCAAGCGGTTCTTTGTTTTTCTCTAGAGTTTTAATAGACTCTTCTAAACCGCGATACTCTGTTTTCAGGGATTTCAGTTTACTTTCTGCCTGGTTACGCATCCTTGAGTAGTAGGAGTTCTTGTTCCCCAGGCTAGAATTCTTTTGAGCAAAAGATTCGACAAGTTTGATTGCACTGGGCTCTCTACTGAGAAGGTGAAGTATCTTCTGACATTCCTCCTTACTCAGTTCCTGGCTGATATTCTTATTGATACCGTATTTTTCTTTCAGTATACTTTGGAGCTCATCTTTTGACGCCATTAGTTACCTCCAGAAATTAGCATTTCAACTACATGGGGATAGATCATAAGATCCCAATTGCTATACCAAGCCAATCTACCGTAGCGAAAGAAACTTGCATATTCATGCTATACAGAGGTCAGGTCCCTGTGTGTGTATTGTTCCCAGTTTTTACGTGGCTCAGCACGATTTTCATTTATTCTTCATTCAATCTTAGTGATATTGCGGTGTGGGTTGACTCCACCTGTCCTAAATCTACTGAGATCATTCAGTTGCTTCAGAGGCAGTAATCTCCAGGCAGCAAAACCTATACAAAGCACCTTGTACCAAACTTTTTGCTTCGCATCGTCTAGCGCAACTTCTTTGGTTAGTATAACAACGGCTCCTTTCGAGGCAGAATACACCGCCAAGAAAGGTTTAGAGACCAAATCATTGACACTAGAGATTATGATTCACATAATGCAATCGCCACGCCTCTACACCTTCTGATGCGGCATTTAATAGATACTATTGAGAGCCGATTCCAGCCTAAGCAAGTTGTTCAGTCCAATCAGATTCGCTGTAACTGCAACTTAAAAGACAAAATAGTTTCACCGACTCAAGAGCGAATGGTACTTCGAATCGAGGGTAGCCTGATATTCCGCTCACTGAGCACAGACGGGTTTGAATCCTAACGGTAGCTTCAGCTGTGCCAGTGTAGCGGGGTCGTTATACTGTATTACTCAGAAAACAAAGCACTCACAGCACTGCAAGATCCTTAAAGCAGCGACGTGTCAATTCTAGACGAGCGGCTGGATCTTTCTCACTGCGAATGTCAATATTAGTGGCAAAAAAGTAAGTATTTTCGCCTTTCTCCAAATAGCCGACGTACCATCCAATTTTCGGCATTACATCATCCGCAAACCCTACCCAACCTGTCTTACCTCGGATTGTGTAGTCTGGAGTTTTCTCCATAATCATAATGTCTTTGACAAGGGAGAAAGATCTCTCAGAGAAGGGTAAATCGTTATTGTAGAGACGGCGAAGAAACTGAATTTGCTCTTGAGGTGTGATGCGAAGTTCTCCCTCTAACCAGAATTTGTCAATGTCATCCTTACCACCAATTCTTCGATTGCCGTAGCCTAATTGAGCTACCCATTTTTGCATTTGCTCGTAGCCCACTCGACGAGCTAGCACTTGATAAAACCAAATGGCGGAAAGCTTGATTGCCTCTCTCATATTCAAGTCTCGGTTCCAGGCAGGAACCTTTCTTTGAATTCCATCCCAGGTTAAAACGGCAGCTTCATCTGAAATGACTCCAGTCTCCAACGAGATTAGAGAATTGAGAATCTTGAATGTTGATGAAGGTAAAAAAGCGGTTGAATTTCGATTGGGGTTATGTTGATAAGTCCGATTATTCTTCAAATCCTGGATTAGGATAGAGCCTTCTACGTTCAAGTCTCGAAAGTGCCTTGAAAAATCGATTTCTCGATTAGCGTTTGATTGAGCGACTTCCGTACTAGAAGGTTGAACCTTTAGAGCTGGGAGCGTTGAAGCTACCTGTATAGACTGAAACAAGACGGCAGCTATACAAGCCAAGGTTAGAAAAGCAGCAATAGACAAATGAAGGATTCGACCCGCAGGCTTCGATAGGGAAAGAAATCGTGAGCGGGATTGAACTACTCTCACCCAATTTCTGATTCTAGAATTCATGATACAGACGTCTCACCCAAATTTGAACGCAAAGAAATTGCTGAACCTGTTGTCCTAAAAGACAGCAAGTCGTCTGACCGTTGAACTTAACAACGTACAGCAAGCGTAGCGGATTATGCACCCGACGCACTAATTTGATGCGCGGCTGCTAGACTGCTTAAGATTAATGATGAACAGTCGAATGTTGTCACAGGTATTGCTACAGATCACCCCCAAAATAGGTGAATAGGCAGAGGGTTTCTATCTATTGTTCTAAATTGAGCAAACAGACAAAATTTTCATAGCTACAGGGGTAGTACGTTGCTTCTATAGCTAGTACTAAGCGCACGTTGGATCTTTCTAGCTATCCAAACCAGCACCCAGGTCAGCCTTTTGGCACGAGGACGAGACACAACTCAGTCAAGACATTACACCTACTGCGCAGAAACTTTTTCTGGGCAACAGATCAGATGCTACGGCATGCTGTGCTTTCACAGTTATTACAACAACTTCATTCAGGCTTGAATTACACTCGATTACTACTTCTCAAACGAAATTAAAAACTTGCGCAGCAATTGGGTTAGAGCTTTACGTTCCGCTTCCTCTAGGACGCTAAGGAGACGATGCTCATTAACAACATGAGCCTCAACTGCTTTTTCAATCAGGTTGAAACCTTTATCGGTCAATTGAACCAGCATCCCTCGACGATCGCTTGAAACAGGAATGCGCTCCACAAGGTCCGCTTGTTCTAAGCGGTCAATACGATGCGTCATCGTACCAGACGAAACCATCAAGGTGTTGAATAGCTCGGTCGGCGAAAGTTGGTACGGCTGACCAGAGCGGCGCAGTGTAGCCAGCACATCAAATTCTCCAGCATTCAAGCCAAAGTCTGAAAATGTCTCTTGAATCGCTCGGTCTAAGTATTTGGCCAGTCGCCCCATCCTGCCAATAATGCCCATTGGCGATACATCCAAGTCAGGGCGCTCTCTCTGCCATTGAGCCAAAATCGCATCAACTGGATCGGCATTCATCGAAATGCTACCCACCTAGAAGTCTTGACGCCAACTATCTTACCATCAAGATAAATGCTAGAATCTTGACATCAAGTATCTTGAGATCAAGATAAATCATGAAGACAGCTACTGTTCGCCTGTCTAATATTCTGCTGACTGCTCTAGCACCGATGACTTGGGGAACGACTTATGTTGTGGCAACTGAGCTCCTGCCGCCCAACCATCCACTATTGGTGGCTTCCTTACGTTCCCTGCCGATTGGTATTCTACTGACAGCATGGTTGAGACAACTGCCTAAAGGTATTTGGTGGTGGCGTATTTTGATCTTGGGCAGCCTCAATATCGGAATCTTTCAGGCGCTATTATTTATAGCTGCTTATCGCCTTCCAGGTGGCGTTGCTGCAACAGCAGGCGCGATCCAGCCTTTATTAGTCGTATTGTTTTCCTGGACAATATTGAAAGAGAACCCGTCTAAGCTGTCTATTGTGGCAGCAATTGCTGGCTTTGTAGGTGTCGGGTTACTGGTTCTCGGCCCTACTGCGCGCCTTGATAGTGTTGGCATTGTTGCCGCGATCGCTGGAGCCGCAACAATGGGTCTAGGAACGGTACTAGTCAAACGGTGGAAACGCCCAGTTTCTCTACTTGTCTTTACAGCGTGGCAGTTAGCAGTTGGCGGAATCGTTTTGCTGCCAATTGCTCTAGTGATTGAAGGACCAATCACTCATCTCTCAACAACCAATCTGTTGGGCTTTGTTTATTTGGGCTTAGTCGGGACTGGAGTTGCTTATGCACTTTGGTTCCGGGGAATCGATAAACTCAAAGCATCGGCTGTTGCATGTTTGGGGTTAATGAGCCCTGTTGTCGCAACACTCATTGGATTCGTCTTACTACACCAAACATTTACGCCAATTCAACTCATTGGGATTGCGATTGTGCTGATGAGTGTTTTGATCGGACAAGGACGTGGTCGATTACGCCAACGCTCATCTAATACTTTCAAAGCACGGTTCAAAAAATGACTTGCAGTTTTGCACGCTCATGAAGGGACTACTCTGAGGCATTGCTCCACCGTTAAGTCTAAAACACTACGTCGTCGAGAATGTCACGCAAGTTAATTTTGAAATCAAAAGGCAGCTTTTAGGTTGCTGCCCGCGTAGCATTTTCTAATCGTGCCGGTTTTGCTGCTCATTTCCAAGAAAATCTATAAATACTCTCACCTTGGGCAATAGGTAGCGATGCCGTGGGAAGATGGCATAAATTCCTCCATCATTATCATCTTCATAATCAGTTAGCAGCCGTATTAATCGCCCTGTCTTGAGGTCATCCTCTGCTAAAGCAGCTGCAATTCGACCAATTCCCAATCCTGTTAACACAGATTGATATAACGCGGCTCCACTGTTGATCTCAAGATTTCCCCGCACGCTGATTTCTCGTATTTCTAATTTATGTTTCAAGCGCCATTGATTGAGTGTTGTCCTTTGTGCATTTAATATCAGACAGTTGTGCTGCACCAAATCATCAGGGGGTTTTTGGAATGCCATATCGTTCAACGTACTTAGGAGCCGCACAGATAATACGCCGATTCGGCTGGGCAGCTGGGGCTGATGCACTATTATGCTCAGCATTTGATATCTGAGGGAATCACAGCAAATGCAATTCCCCCTGCGTTAATAGATACGGATATAATCGCGGCTCTAAGCGGCATTCCGATCACCATTCCGATTGGGCGTTTCGGAACACCCGAAGAAGTGGCAGAAGTCGCTGTGATGTTAGCATGCAACGGTTACATCACAGGCCAGACAATCAATGTCAACGGAGGTTTGTACTTGGCATAGCGGACTGCACGCGTGCCGTTATCGAAAGCCCTCAAATGAAGACCAAGATAAATGGCGATTGAAAGGCTTTGGTAAGTTGCCAAAGTCTTTCAACGTCCGCTTCATAAATTTGTCAGATAGTGTCAACCACCCCATCACTATGGCTCTAGAAACATTCCGATTTGCTTCAATACAGTAACAAGGTTGTAGTAATCCTTGTTGGTTTTGATTTTTCCATTTTCTAAGTCAATAAATGTAACACCGCGCACCTCGATCATTTGATTGGTAGCGGGTACATCATGAAAGGCTTCTCTGTGAGTCCCTTGCATGATCCATTCCACTGCTCCATTTTTTTCTGATGCAAAACAGGACTGTACATTCATTTTTAAGTCAGGCAGTGCAGTGCGTGTAGAGGCAAAGAAGTTTCTCAGTTGCTCTTTGCCTTTGCTCACCATACTAAACGCCACATCTTCGTAGTAGCAGTCCTCTGCGAAAAGTCCTAGAAACGATTCTACATTTCCAGAAGACCATAAACTTGCCCATTGCAGAAGCAGTTCTGTGTTCTTGTTGCTCACGTACTCATCTCCCCATACGGTAGCGTATTGATATAGATTAGTACCTAAGTAGATCAATGTCAATACGCTACCGTATGATAAAGCGCCAAGAGAGCACAAAGCTTGAGCGACAGGACTGGATTAATGCTGGATTGACGGTTCTTGCGGAGAGTGGAATTGAAGCTGTCAAGGTAGAACCACTTGCCAAGCTAATCAAGGTGACAAAGGGTAGTTTTTACTGGCATTTCAAGAATCGAGATGATTTGCTAGAAGCGATTTTGCAGGAATGGGTTGGATGTGAAACCAATAGTTTGATTGAGAAGGTTGAGGCAATGGGTGGAGATGCAACTACCAAATTGCTTCACTTATTTGAACTAGCGATTCAAATTGATGGTCGCTTAGAAAATGCGATTCGGGCTTGGGCTACAAAAAGCACAAAAGTTGCTGAGGTTATGGTTCAAGTTGATCAGAGCCGTCTAGATTACACACGAAATTTATTTTTGGAAGTTGGCTTTACACCATTAGAGGCGACAGTTCGTGCTCAAATGGCTTACTACTCACTAGTTGGCGAATTCACGGTGGGAATAAGACCTAACCAGGCTGAACGCCTAGCAGAGGTAAGAATTGAGCACGCTATCCTTACTAGACGAGATAAATGATCCACACATTTACGTCTCATCAGTAACATTTCAGTCATGCTCTGATAGCTTGATTAAAGCTGTCTAAGTTCGCACTTACCGGGCGCAAATAACTCTTCATCACAAAGATAGCTTGTGTTCATTCCGGTGTAGTGGGATGGTTAATTGGCTTTAACTCACAATGCATGACAACCCGCTTAGATATTGGTAATCCAGCTTCCAACTCTTTCAATCTAATCTCTTGAAAACCAATTGTCAGTTCAGATTCGTCCAGAATGCGAAATCCCAGCTTTGAGTAGAAAGGAGCGTTCCAGGGGATATCTCGAAAGGTTGACAACGATACTACACGATAGCCCTGAAGTTTTGCCCAAGCACAAACCGTATTAACCAAGGCAGATCCAAGCCCCCTCTGCCCATGTTCAGGATCAACATCTATTTGTTGGAGGTAGAGTGTGTCATCAACCTTGCAAGTGATAGCATACCCGACGACCGCATCATATTGGTCAACTGCAACCCATACCTGCCCGACATAGAATCGTTGCTGCACAAAGTCTAGTGGCAGTGGTGCAGCGTCAACCAAAAATGAATAGGGAGTATCAAGAAACAGACCAGCAGCTGACTGTTCGATGTAAGATAGCAGAGTTAATTCTTCAACACGAGCGGAGCGGATTTTGTAGCCTGATTCAAGGGCTTTCATGATGGCTTGCAAATATTATTCTTTCCGATTTAGCCGATTCATTTCACTCAACTGCTCTATCATCTAACCCACCAACGTTTTGAAGGCGATGTTGCTAAGCTACTTGATTGCCCTAAAAGTAGAGCGGCGATGAAGAAAGTAGCGGTGTTTGGCAATGCTGGAGGTGGTAAATCAACTCTAAGCAAGAGACTATCAGAAATCACTGGTTTGCCACTTCACGTCTTGGACAAGGTTAAATATCAATCAGGGGCGTTGAGGTTCCATCTGAAGACTATAAGCGAGCCCATCAGGAAATTCTGGCGACTGATCGATGGATTATTGACGGCTTTGGTTGCTTGGAGACCGTCTGGCTCCGGCTTAATGAGGCGGATAGTTTGGTTTTTGTTGACCTACCGCTATATATACATTTCTGGTGGGTAACTAAACGGCTGATCACAGGCTACTTTAAACCACCCGAAGGCTGGCCGGAAAAGAGCCCAATATTTAAGAGTTCACTTAGCAGCTACCGTGTGCTTTGGCTATGTGATAAATATTTGACTCCAAACTATCGTGAGTATGCTGAGCAGGCTCAAAGTACCAAAAGGGTTTATCATCTTCGCTCGACTGAACAGATTTCGCAATTTTTTGAAGCAATCGAGAATGGGACAACCTTTAAAAGGGGTGCATCAGCGTAACGACTGAGACAAGCGGCAGCAAACAACTTTTGCAATCCTACCAACATCTCTCAATCGTCCGCGTCATCGGCTTGTTCGACGGGTTCTGATGAGGCCAGACTATCTCATTGCGATTTCATAATTTGCTGTCATTTCCATCACTATCATCAGGGGTTGTATTGCTTCTTGATGAAATGCGATTACCTCCATCTTCTGCGCTATTGAGGCGATACAGGGAAACAACAAACCCGTTATCCTCAAATTGATTGGTAAGTTCCTGTCCAAGTTTTCGCTGTTTCAAAGCTGCTTGCAGGCGATCGCTTGGATTATAGACAAACACATCACTAAATCCAGCGGGGATACTGAGCGAGTCTGGATTGGTTGTTAGCTCCATCTTGATATTTGAATTCAATCGATGGCTAAGCGGAATAATCATACCCAATGGCATGTCAGAAATGATAAGTGGATTTGGAGATTGATTGATGGTCTGAGACACATCTACATCAAACTCTGACCATCCCCACCATGTACTTGCCTGAGAAGCAGTCGCGGAAGTCAAAACACTGGTGGAAACGAGCAATGCAATGGTGAGTTGGCATACCCTTTGTTGCAAGGTGGTTGTGAACTTAAAAGTCAGTGAATTAGCCAAAAAATAGGCGACTGCAATCGTGAGTCCTAAATAACTGGGCAGGAAGTATCGGATGTTAGTCGATCGTCTACCTGCCCAAAGCAAATCTGGTAGAACTAAGGCAAGAGCCGTTACCCCAATTAATGTCAAGATAAACAACCAAGTTCGCTTCCAAGTTTGACGGCAGAGAAAGTAGAGCGCGAAGATCACTAGAATTAAAACCGGAATTGCTAAGCAAACAAACTCGTTGTCATATTTGAAATGCCAAGCAACAAACATTCGACTGAGATGAACACCCCAGTATCTGATTAACGTGAGCAATGGTAAGGGTTGTTTTATCCAATCCGTTGTCTGCGTTAAAGCAGTCTTGTTCATCCAAGCAATCTGAATCCAAGGAATGAATCCAATGACTGCAATCAGTGAGGCAAGAAGATAGCTGAGAACGGCTCGACTCAACCGAAATCGCTCGACCGCCACCACATAAATCCCATGTCCTAGAAACACAAGACTCGATAGCAAATGACAGTACAGCCCTGCCACCACTGCAAGCGCGTAAATACTCCAACTGAACGCTGTCTGATACCGCATTGCTCGAATCAGCGCTGCACTAGACAGCAAAATGATCACAATCCATAAACTGTATTGCCGCGCTTCTTGGGCATACCGAATATAGATTGGAGATACCGACAGTAGAGCTATCGCAAACCAGCTCACGACAGGTGAGGCAAATAGTTCCCAACATAACCAATACATTGCCGGAAACGCTAATAAGCTAATCAGAGCAGGTAAACTGCGCATTGCAGTGATAGAACCACCGAACCATTCCGCCCAGAATCGTGCCATTACGTAATACAGTGGAGGGTGCTGGGGTTCTTCGGCTGCCAACCCTTTGAGTGTGTCGGTCGCATTTCTTTCGGGTGAGGGTTGCTGGTACTTCAACACAGCTTGCGTATCAATTACTCGATCGCTATAGAGATCCTGAACAACTTCTGCTGTGCGATAACCAGACACGCGCATTGATGTATAAATTTCATCATGCCAGTATGGTTTTTGATCCAGATTCACAAATCGAAAGAACACGCCCAATGCCAGCACAATGACGAGCAAAACTTTCAACCACTTAACATGTGGTTGGTTATATAAAGACATTTCGTTCTTCCTTAGTAATATTCAGGCTCTAAACAACGAATCCTGGAACAAGCCCTTTTGTGCTTGCCTGTTGTATGCACAAAGTGCTGATCGAGCCAGCCGAAACGGCAATCACTGAATCAGTAATAAGCCCTCAATGCAGAAAACCGAGTTACTGTGGAGCAAATTGCATTGCGCCGAGCAATGAGATGATCAGCAACGCAGTGGATGCTTCTCATCTGCGAAACCTACACTGTACAACTCGTTACTTCTTATATATAAAGGAATGGAAATTGCCATTTATGCAATCACACAAGGGCAATAGGGCAACCAGTTTGCTACGGGTTGGTCTTCATTAAAGGGCAGAAAACCCAGTTTTAAGGAGATAGATCACCTTTGTTATGACCTCAGACACTCCCAACATCTGCCACTCCGGTGAAGGGTTTGGCCTTCCGTTAATTGCAATAAAGTGGAGGGAAGAATTTTCTCCCCTCCTGTACATTTATTGATAACTGATACTGCTTAAATCTTGCGGACAAAGAAGAACAAGGCATAGCGCCCTTCACCCTTCCTGCCTAGCCCCCAATCGAAATCAGACACGGGATCGCCGCCTTCAGACCGATTTGCCATCTGAATCAAAAAATCCCGCGTCAGCAAATCGGCACGTCTACCCACATCATCGTCGCCAGCCCCAGTCAGCTCACTCAGCTTATTGGACAGCAGGTTCACAACCTCACCAGGGACTGTAACACCGCCTGTTTGAGTAGCAAGCGCTGCATTCCCCATCTCCAGAATCGACTTGAAAGCACCAGCAAAAGCATGCGGATCGCCTTCATCGTTTTCGCGCATCACAGCTGCCAAAATCACATCTCGCGCTGGACCAGAATATAATCTAGCAGCAGCGCGGATGACATCTCCTTTGTCTACTGAAAAGACTCCAGTTTCATACGGTGTCTGCGCTTCCCCAGAAGTAGATACTCCCAAGAATATATAAGGCTCATCGCTTCCCGAAATTTCACTGGACTCAACTATGCATTTAAACCCAGAAAACCAGATTTCTACATTGGTTTCAACTAAGTCTCCTTGAAATGCCACAGTATAGTTTCCGCTTCCGGCATGGTCATGTCTTCCACCAGATGGACATGCACCAGCATCCGCGTTGCCCGCAAACGCCAACGACTGACACTTATTGCACCATTTCCAGTTAGATTGACCAGGGGCAGTAGGATCATTGTATCTAAGCGTGTAATTTCCACTTCCGGCGTGGTCATGTCTTCCACCAGATGGACATGCACCGGCGTCCGCGTTGCCCGCAAACGCCAACGACTGACACTTATTGCACCATTTCCAGTCAGATTGACCAGGGGCATTAGGGTCGCTGTCGATAAGGATGTAATTTCCACTTCCATGGTGATCGTGTTGACCACCAGCAGAGCATGCACCAAGTGAAGCATTCCCGGCAAAAGAAAGACCTTGACACTTGTTACACCACTGCCAACCTTCTTGAATGGCCATTGTTTATCTTCCTTACAACTAAAAAATTTTGATCGTAGAAATTGAAACTGCACTTCGATGGCACCCACGAGGGCACCCTCTAGCTTGAAAAATAATTACCTCTCACCTTGCTGGCAATCTGCCAATCGAAGGCCAGAGTTTCAACTGCCAATGGTCGAGCAGGCGAACCATCACCTCTGTTTGACGAGGCTGTATTCCGAGGTACCGTCAAATTGAAAGAATCGGCTTGACGACCACCACTTGGTGGCACAGCTTTAGTAGGTAGGGCCACAATGGAGCTGCTAACATCCTCAGCTGTCTCAGAAGTTTGACGAGCTTATTTAGAGTTTTGTGCTTCTGTCCTAATTTGAGCAGCGCAATTTTTCGCATTCAGCAATGCTTTTGCAGGTAGGCCGCTAGAAGGGTTAGACATTCATATTTTCTGGTTTAGTTCTTTTGAAGCCAATACTTTAATCTTTCACACCATGGAGTGAATGTGAACGTCGTTTCTTCTCGTGCGCCCCACTCTAAATGAGTGCACATCTACTTCTCACTCTAAACAAACCAAGGCAAGCTTGATAGTACCCTGCCGGGTACTCTTGTCCTGAAAATTTCAACAACAGTAGAGCAGCGGGGGTGGAAAAACAGAATCCTTCGGTTTATTTTTAAGTGGGTAGGATGCTAAGAAATCGAATAAAGTAATACCAATTTTCTAAATGAGAGCTACAAATCAAAACCCCACCGCCTACGGCTCCTCCCCTTAGCAAGCGGAGGTTAGAAGGGATCAATGTGTAGCCGATTAAAGTGTGAGTTGGTATAAGGTATGTTGCAACGATCCCTGCTCAGGCATTACTGCTTGCGCCAAGGCGAGTTTTCTAGACTTGATTTGGGTTGAGCAGGCTCACGATCGTCCTGACAAATTGTTCTGGCTCCAAGGGCTTCGTCAGGTGGCTCTGAAAGCCAGCCTGGAGAGCTTTTTTCTTGTCAATTTCTGCGGCATAGGCAGTGAGGGCGATCGCGGGAATCTTGCCTCCCCGAGTCACTGGGCGTGAGCGAATCTGCTGCATGAGCCTGTAGCCATCCATTTCTGCCATGCCAATATCACTAACAATCACATCTGGCATGAACTGATCCAACACTTGCAACGCTGCTAAGCCAGAAGCAACCGCTATGACCTCTGCCCCATGGTGTTCTAGCAGAAAAGCCTCAAACTCGCGGGTATCGGTATCGTCATCGACGAGCAAAACTTGGATGTTGTCTAAGAGTATGTCTGAGTTGGGTTGAGACTGGGTTGACTCAGTGAGGAGCGGCGCTGCTTTCTGCATCGCCGGAAGTTGCACGATAAAGATTGCACCTTGATGCTCACCTTGGCTCTCGACTTTGACTGTACCGCCATGCAGTTCCACAATTTGGCGCACGATCGCTAGCCCCAGCCCCAAGCCTCCAAATTTACGAGTGGTGGAGCCATCCTCTTGTCGGAAATACTCAAACACATAAGGAAGAAATTGAGCCTTGATGCCAATGCCGCTATCCATCACCCGAATCTGCGCTAGTTGATTGCCTTGCCTCAGTTCAACCGTTACTTGACCACCATTGGGCGTAAATTTGACAGCATTAGTCAGCAGGTTCCAGACCACTTGCTGGAGCCGGGCAGCATCACCAAAAATGGGAGCGGTTTGCGGGTCGAGGTCAAGCGCGATCGCAACATGCTTGGCTTCTGCTGCCAAGCGCACGGTTTCAACCGCCTCAGAAATGACAAACGCCAAACTTGTGGGAGTTGGAGTTAAGGTCATCTTGCCCTGCATAATACGGGAGATGTCGAGCAAGTCTTCGATTAGCTGCGCTTGCAATTTGGCATTGCGCTCGATTGTTACCAATGCATCCGCTCTGCGGGCTGCGTCGAGTTTGCCGTTTTGCAGCAACCGGGTCCAGCCCAGGATGGGGTTTAGGGGTGACCTGAGTTCATGGGACAGCACAGCGAGAAACTCATCTTTGATCCGGTTCGCTCGTTCTGCTTCTTCTCGTACTGCCTGTTCGCGTTCTAAAACTTGTCTGCGTTCCGCTTCAGTCTGTCGCTGTTCAATCAGATCGGCCGCTTGACGCACCAACAGATCCAGAAAACGGAGTTCTTGCTCAGTCGGCCGGTGGTGCTTGCGCCAGTGAGTTGAAGCTATGCCGATCCATCTACCTGAACGACTGATGAGCGGAGTCGATTGTACAGAAATCAACCCAGTGTCTAGATGTAGACGGAAAAATCCATCAGGGTCTTCGCTTTCTGGTGCCTCAAAATCCACAAAGGCGCGCTTACCCGTTGCTAGAACCAAGCCACAAGATGTGATTGAACTGGCAGTTACTCGCTGGAACTGATCGGTAACGGTTCGATCGATCCCCTGGGAAGCGATCAGCACTAGCTCTTGGGTCGATTCATCCAGCGCTTGAATTGAACCGGCATCTGCCCGTGTCAGGGTAATTGCAGCAAAGACAATTTCGTCGTAAAGCACCTGAATGTTGTCTTCAGCAATCATTCGTGCGCTCAAGTCGCGCAACAGCCGGGTATTTTCCAGATCGGTAGTAATGATGGCTTCAGCTTGTTTGCGATCGCTGATGTCGGTAAAGACGATCGCCACCTGGCGCATTGCTGCATCGCCAACCCGCGACACCAAAACGTCAAACCAGCGATCGAGCGCATCCGATCGCTCTTCAGTGCGGATAGACTCACCGGTGTGAATGACTTGGGCGTAAAGGTCATTCCAATACTGTTCCAGTCCCGGTACGAATTCACTTGCTGTTTTGCCTTCCGGGTTGGCAATCCCGGTCTGCCGCTCAAAGGCTGGATTCGCTTGTAAAACGCGGTGATCAAACGGCTTGCCATCGGCATCAAAGAGCACTTCAATCGTGCAAAAACCTTCGTCGATCGACTCAAACACAATGCGATACTGTTCTTCAGATTGACGTAGGGCGACTTCTGCCTGTTTGCGTTGGTCTTCGACGCGCACGCGATCGGTGATATCTACCGCCGTTGCGTAAAGCACTTGTGCTTCTAAGTGAGGCTGCGCTCTCCAGAGCAACCAGTGGTAGGAGCCGTCTTTGTGCCGATAGCGGTTTTCAAACGCAAACGTTTCATTGCCTGATAACACGCTGACGCTTTCCGACACAGATGCGAGGATATCGTCTGGATGCAGGAAATCAGTCCAGGGGCGGGATGTCATTTCCTCAGGTGTCCAGCCGAGAATACGCTCAAAAGCTGGGCTGACCCAGTGGAAATAGCCATGGCTGCTCATAATCACTTGCAAATCCGACCCGGCGGCAAGAAACCGATCTCGTTCCTGCTCAACTTTTTTGCGTTCAGTAATGTTGGTAAACAAAACGGCGAACTGATGGTCTTGCGGCTCGCCGATGCAAAAAGCGTTGATGTCAAACCAACGATCTAGAGCACTTGCGTAATTCTCGAATCGAGCAGATTCCCTACTTTGTACGACTCTGCCATAGATTTCAACCCAGTAAGCTTCAAGGTTGGGAGCGAGTTCCCGCATCCGTTTTCCTGTGGCTTGCTCCAATCCGGTGAGGTGTTCAAACACTGGATTAACTTCAAGAAAGCGGTAATCAGCGGGTTTACCGTTCTCATCAAACAGCATTTCGCAGATGCAGCAACCCTGGTCGGTCAACTCGAACAACGTCCGGTATCTTGCTTCGGATTCACGCAGTGCATCTGTTTGGGTACAGTTTTGCGACAGTACCGATGCTTGCTGCACTTGTTCGGGTCTTTGAGCTTGATTGAGTTCAGTCAAATGACTCTGCACCGCCGTTTTCAAGCTCTCTGACCAGGTTTCGATAGCGCCCAATGGCGTTTGTGACCAGTCGTGCGATTGCAGGAGGGCACCCATCGCACCACCGCCCTCGAAGAGGTTTTCAGTCATTCTCTTGCCTTCCTCTGCCCTCATGCGTTTAGCTCTCTTACCGGAAAATATTTTTCTCGCATTGCCTGACTGCGTTTCCTTAACGTGGCGTCAGACGACTCAGACAACTGGTTCAGGAGGGTATCAATTTGCCTGAGGGCTAAGGGAGAAGGGGTGGCATGTCCATTTTCCCAACGATTGATGGTGGGAAAAGTGACTCCGAGTTGAGTCGCAAACTTTTCCTGGGTCAGCTGCAAGGTTTGCCGGAGTTCCCGAATCAGTTGGCCAATGGCAGGCTGTCTGACCCCTAAATAGTCCTGATGAAAAGCCATATCATTCACTCTTTATAAAGCCCTTTATCTGTACGAGATCTAGCTAGTTTTGAAAAGAAATCAAGCTCTCTCAAGGTAGAGGTTGAATTAGACTAAGCTGGACAGTGGCTTGCCCAACTTGTCTGCAAAGCCGGACGTGAAGTCGGGTAGACGACCAAGGAGTCACTAGGGTTGACACTTTTCCAATCGCCCTCTCCAAACGACGCGACCGTTTCCAGAGCCCGTTGCTTTCCGGTCATCAATGTTCAGTACCGTCGTGAAGCTGCAACCAAGTGCTAGGTATCGCTCAGGGTAGAGCTTTCAAAAGCCGCTTAAGCGTTAGGTGCGACCAGCCGCGCACCTAATTCGCGGAGTAGTTGCGCATCTTGTAGGTCTGCCGCGACAATCGTTTCGGTGCGGGCACGAACGACTGCCGCCCAAGTCTGCTCAGCGACTTCTTCCACCAGAGCCACTTTGTCCAGGGTCCAAACTCATGCGGTTCGGACAGCTAGACTCTCAGTCCAGCCATCAACTCACCACCCTTGACCAACCGTATGCCGATATGGGTACCAATCTGGATGGCGGCGTAAGCGGAGCGCTGAGCCGGGGACAGAAGGGGTCGGTTGCCACATTCAGATACAGTTCGACCCGCACGATACGCCGCGATCAGCTCGGATTCAACAATCTTTCCTTACCCGATGCAAGCCAGGTATAGCGGCAAGGGAAGCATTGACGATACCGCAAACTTTATCGAGGTAATGCCTTCCCAAACCCCAAATGATTCTCTAGAGGGAAGGCTGTGCAACGCATTAATTGGATCGAAAATGACTCGTTTCAGCCTCAATAATCTTAGAAGGCTTCAACACTGCTTGACGCATTAATCTCACCAAGATCTTTCGTCCGTCCGCTTCATTAACTTGCTAGGTTTCTGTTATGCAGAGACGTGACATACTGCCTCAATGTTATGTCCATCTGGATCTAAAACGAAGGCAGCATAATAATTAGGGTGGTAGTGAGTTCGTAGACCCGGAGCACCATTGTCTCGACCCCCCACTGCTAAAGCTGTTTTGTAGAATGCCTGAACCATCTCGCGAGTTTCAGCCCGGAAAGCAACATGAATTCTAGGTGTGTTGAGCTCTCCCTGCCCAATCCAGAAATCTAGCTCTCCGCCTATTCCAAAACTTGCGGCAGAAATGGCATCAAACTCTCGCACTAATTGATAGCCAAGGGGGGCTAGGGCATTGACGTAAAACTCTTTGCTTTTCTCAAGATTGCTAACGTTAATGCCGGTATGGTCAATCATAACTTTCGCTTTTTACAGGGTTTGAATACTTCCTTGATTTATTATGCCGTCAACAGAAAAATTGTCAGCGCCATAGATTTAAGCTTCATTAAGCTCCCTTACCTAACATTGCAGGTACGTCAATCTCTTTAATACAAGTAGCTCGTGATAAGGAGAGAATACAGCCAAGAATGGAAAGAAGATCGCTTAGAGGAATCGCTTCACCGCCCGTCAGATTGCCTGCTGCCAGATCTGCCAAAACTTCGGGTGTGCCAACATTGCCAGGGTTGATCACTGTTACACCGATTTGCTGCGATCGCAATTCTTCGCGCAACGAATGTACCACACCTCGCAGCCCAAACTTAGATGCACTATTGGCAACTTCCCGACCTGGAAAATTGTCCCGACCTGAGAGTGCCCCCATGAAAATAATTTTCGGATTATCGGATCTTCGCAGGGCAGGCAGCAAAGCTTTTACCAACCGAATCGGGGCTACCAAATTGACTGCAATCACTCGGGCAATGTCTTCATCAGAACACGCTTCAAAGCGGTACTGATTGGTAAATGCATGAGTCTCCCAAGTTCCTCCCATGTATAGCAAAGCATCTAAGCAATCGTCCCCAATTGCCTTGACCACCGTTTCTATCCCTGCCAAGTCAGACAAATCTGTTTGCACCCATTCACCAACCGGAGCCGCTGTACGAGACACAGCTAATAAGCGATCGCACTGGTCTATGAAATGTTCTGCGACAGCAAGTCCAATGCCACGACTCGCACCTGCTACCAGAATCGTTTTGAAAGACATTTCTGTTCTCCCATCTAGTTCTCCCATTTAACTAAGGCGAAGACCAAACTTGGTAACCCCTGGAAACTCGGTATTGAACTGTTCCGAGAAGTAATCAGCGTGGAAGGTTTGGTAAGGCTTAAATCCGATAGATTCGTAGGTATAGCGAGCCACGTCGTTCCCATTGATCACCATAATCCCTGCGTAAGCGTGCTGCTGAACTCGCCCTTCTTCTAGCAAGGCTCTGAGTAACGCTTTGCCAAGGCCTCGCCCCCGCGCCTCTGGCAAAACGGCAACATTTTCAATAATCCAGGGAGCTTGGGGCGTGAGGAAAAACGGTCGCAAATCGCCTCCCCAAAGTTCCATATAGCGATCGTGAAAGATTGTTGTACTTTCTTTAGACCAATTCAAATCCTGCGCGATCGCCTCTAGACGAGACAGACGCAGCGGACAGTAGTCCTCTGTATTAGGCACATAGCCTGCTGCTGCTGCAACTGGCTTTCCCTGCTCTTCCAGAATCAAGAAGTCAGCTACGTTGCCCCAATTAGAAGCATCTGTCCTGAGTTCTGCCTCAATAAACTGCAAGGCAGTGGTCCCGGTCCCTTGCAGCATATCTTCCCAGAAGCAGTGATTCGATGGCGGCAAAGATGCCTCGTACTCAATTCTGACGAGGAATGGAATATCAGCAGTCGTTGCTTTGCGGGTGCTTAGCATAGCTAACATCAGAACCCCTTCGAGGAGAACCCTCACAAAAGATACAATCTGTATGTATCTCAAGATATGGGGGGTTTCTGCTCCTTGTCAAGATACATACTGTCTGAATGTTAGACGCAAGTGATTCACTATGTCTGTCAAGCTAACCAAAGCCGAACAAACTCGACGTACTCGCTCTGCCATTCTTGAGCGGGCGCGTCACTTATTTGCAACAAAGGGGTACGCAGCTACAGGAACCGAGGAAATCATCAGCGAGTTAGGGATTACGCGGGGAGCTTTGTATCACCAATTCAACGATAAGCTTGGAGTCTTTAAAGCTGTCATTGTTGAAGCCTATAGCGAGATAACAGCCTATATCCAAACTAAAATCCGACCACTAGATGACAATTGGCAGCAGTTAATAATCGGCTGTCAGGCATTTCTAGAAGTCGCTCAACAGGACGAACTGCGGCGTTTGGTGTTTATTGAGGCTCCAGCCATTTTGGCAGCAGACGACCTAGCTGAGATTGATCAATATGGCTTTGGTTTGCTCCGTGAGTCAATTCAGCTAGCCGTTGATGAGGGTAAGCTAAACACAATCGATGCAGAGGGTTTTGCTCACTTAGTCAATGGTTCGCTCAGCGAGTTAGCCGCTTGGGTTGCGCAGTCCGATGATTCTGAGCGGTTGAAAACAGCGCAAAGCCTGGTCGAGACATTACTCACTCGGCACCGCAGTTAAGGTTACCTATCTACATTTCATTTAATCTGTCTGGCGATCGCCCCTTGTCTGACTAACAAGCTTCTGGATCCGCTTGACCAATAACTCCAGCAACCTAACGACAAGCTAACCTGCTGCGGAGTGGAAGGAGCGCAGTGACTGGAACGTAGGCAGTCAGATGCAGCGCTTTGTCCGGCGGCTTGTCTAATGGTAGGGTGGCGATGCTTGTTTAAAAAGATGGCTTCTAAAGGCACATCAGTTGAAACAAAAGCAAAATCACCGTGGCTGTGATAGTTGTAACCACAACCCATGGTTAGGCACCGACGCCAGACGATGGAAGTGAACAGACTTCCATAGCTTGAATCAAGCCATGCTCAATGGTGAAACGGTGGCCAACGTGTTCGTCGGCAAGTACGGCTCCGGCCAGATCGCGCACGACTTGATGCACCTCGACTAAGACCTGCCCAGCGTCCTTCGGGTAAAAGGCAATCGGCTCGACGTGTGGATTGATCTCGCTCCACTGCTCTGTCCAGTAAGTGCGGACTTCCTGAGGCCCACGGACAAAACCGCCTTTGAACGCCTTTGGCCAAGCCACATCGGGAGTCATGAGGGCGAGGGCAGCATCAATATCACGCGCGTTGAAGGCCGCATACGCTGCGCGTAGCAGCTCGATTTCTGGTGCAGGTTGATTTGGCATAAGAGGTAGATGAATGAGACAGTGTTTAACATTTATGAGAGCGCACATAGCGAATGCATTTAAGCCACACGCAGCAGCCTAACAACCAAGATAAGCAGCAGCAGATAACCTTTGCATCACCGCCAAGATCTCTCGACTGCCCACTTCATCGACTTATTAGCTGGCTGGTGCTACCAACGGCCTACTAATGCTTGAATTTTAGATTGTGCTTCGTCTAGTCCCCGTTTTCGTGCCTCGTCTCCCATATCTAGACCATTGGCATGAATGAACTGAATGTCAGTCACACCCATGAATTGAAAAGCATACCGGAGCGCAGGTTCCTGACAATCCCATCCTTCATAAGGAGAACCCGCTCCATACTCAACGCCTCGTGATGTAATGAACAACACTTTTTTACCGTTCGCAAGTCCTTTGATTTGCCCCTCCTCCTCCGTGAATGTGCGACCCACACGAATCACTTGATCAATGTATGCTTTGAAGTTGGACGGAATGCTGAAGTTGTACATCGGCACGCTGAACACACACCGATCAGCTGCCAAAAACTCGTCCACCAACTCATCGGAAAACTTCAACAGCTCAGCCATGTCTGCAGTCAGTGCTTCTGGTGGAGTAAGTTCAGCTGCAATCCAATCTTCGGTGACGTGAGGAACTGGCGTTTGCCTCAAATCACGATAGGTAATCACATCATCAGGATGTTGGTCTTGCCACGCAGCGATAAACTCCTTGGCTAATTTGCGAGATTTGGAGCGATCGCCCCGTGGACTTGAATCAATATGCAGAATGTTTGCCATAGTCCTTTAACCAGAAACTTCATCTATGAACTAGCTGTGCGCTGGTACGGCACTGATCAAAAAGCTGTTATCTGACTCAAACTTGAATAGCAACAGATAATTTCCAAATAATGCACCATCTATAACCGAAGCCAGCTAACGTTTCCAATCACCGGACACAGATACCCTGTATAACCCACAAATTGCTTGACTTTGTTCTGGTGCATTGGGATTGTTGGACAGTGCTCAACGCGCTACCGCGCATTAGCAATCAAACACCGACCAACAGATGTCGTTTCGCAGCCGCTGATCATCCAGGACGAGATCCCGTATCGCTTCCGGGAGTTGTTCGCGCTGCCAACGGCACTCAAGCCTGCCGGCAAGCTCACCCTCGCCTTTGGGTACAGCGGCACGCGCTGCTTTGATCGCGTAGGCCGCCGCACCGAGCTCGTGTGCGGCAACATGCGCCACCACCGCCGACTGGCCAGCAGCATAAGCGGCGTGCCGAGCGGCTCCGCTCAGGTCTCTTGCCGCAGCCATAGCATGACCACCCGCCGCGCGGGCTTGAGACATCATGATCTCGCCGCGCGCCCATGCCCGGGTCTGCGCGATCGCCTGGCGGGGTCGCGGGTCCGAGGGCTGCACCGACTCGAAGAGGTGCAGAACGTGCTCTGCGCATGCGGCCGCCCACAAGGCCAAGAGCCGATGGTCGGAGTCCGCGAGCGTCCCCCCGCGGCGGATCGTGATGAAGCGAGGGTCACGGTCTTTGGAGAGGATCATGGTTGCACCCGCCCTGTTGCATCTGCCCAACTCCTAGTGTCCCGCAGGCCCGGCAGAACTCCGCCCATCGGCTAATATGCCTGATCCCGATACGGCTTGTGAAGCTCCGAATGTGGTGCGCATGCGCGAGCGGCCCAACGATCTAGCTCAGCGCCAACTTGCTCTGCCGCTGCAGCGCATGGTTATACGCCGAGCACGCTGAGAACTGCCTCTAGATCTGAGAGGTCTTCAAACTTGCGTGGGTGATCAACTCGGCCCCCTACTGCCAGAAAATCATAGCCAAGGTCAGCGCTCGCCTTCTTGTCCCATGGCGCATCGCCGAAGTATGTTCGCCGCGTAAAGCTGCCGAACACGCCTGCTTGCCGCTCGGCTAACCGCATAATCTCAGTTCGTGCTGCTGCGTCAGACGATGTAGCAAATGGTAAACCTTCGAATTCGATCCCGACTGAACTCAGTTTCATTTCGGCAGTCTCGCGCCAGCCTCCAGTCGCAAAGGCAATCACGACTTCGGAGCTTGAGCGAAGCTTGCGGATAAGCTCAGGAGCGCCGGGAATTGGTGCCAATCCCGTTGGCTGCCTTGCGATGTAATCCTGCACGAGGCCAATAAAGCAGCTCTTGACTCGCTCGGAAGCCTGCGGCCTCTTATCTACTGATACGTTGTTTTGCACCAGCACCTCTTCGAGAACACCACTATCCGTGCGTTGCTGATAGGACTGCCAAGTTTCATCAACCTGCAGTCCAAGCTCACGCCTAATCGCACGGGCGAATAGATCACCATCGACTCCGTGGGAATCTACCAGCGTTCCATCAATATCAAACATTACTAGATGCAACGGTTACGCGTCCTCGGTGTATAACGCCTCAAATCAGCGGCGGCATATGGTGCTAGCAACCTGACCAAACTCTCTCGCCCGTCCGCTTCATCGACTTGTTAGCTGGCTGCCACCCAATACAAAAACAAGCCTCTATCGTACTACCATCACTAATCGCCCTCTTAACACCAGCCTTCACTATTGACTTTCATGAATGTGCCTCAGTTTAAATTTTTGAGAATCGACCGATAACAGTTGATGAGTTATACCAATCTGAGACTTTAAATCTACGGTTCTGGATTACAGATGTCTTTCCAGAAGGTTACAGAATCAGAATTTGTAGCCATCAGAAATTGAGAGGCTATGAAGGGTTGACAGAAAAACCGTCCAGACGGTACAGTTAATCTATAGGCACTTCCACGCTTTTGGCAATCTAGCTCTTGATTATCCAGGAGTTTGCTGTACCTGCGTTCCCTGCTACTTTCTTGGTCATTTCTATGGCTACTACCAAAAACCCAAAATCTCCATCAGCTACTCGTGAAGCACTTCTGCGAGCTGCCAGTCGAGTTGTAACTGACAAGGGTGTTGAGGCGTTAACGCTGGACGCTGTTGCGAAACAAGCTGGAGTCAGCAAGGGAGGGCTACTCTATCATTTCCCTAACAAAGATGCGTTGATGGGAGGTATGGTCGAGCAACTGATTCAGGATTTTGAATCGGTTCTGCAAACTGAGTTTGACCAGGATGATGCACCAGGAACACCAGGACAGTGGGTGCGGGCATACATTAGGGCAACGCTACGCTTTAGCAAACAATCGCTGGCATTAATTGCCCGTCTTACTTCGATCGCGGCTGACTCGCCCAATCTGTTTGAAGCTGCCAAAGTCTACGAACGGCAGTCACGACAGCGGATTGAAACCAGTGGGATTAACCCCACAAAGGCAACGATTATTCTGTTGGCGACCGATGGTCTGTGGCTGTCAGAAGTGTTCCAGGTTGGCACTCTAGACGAACCTCGTCTCACTCAAGTTGTGGAAACGTTGCTTGCGATGACACGAACCGACTAATGAGGTAGCTAATTTTTTCAATCTGTTGATTCAACGCTGATGATTCCAGTTCATTCAGTCAATTCATCCTGCGAATTTTCATGATTTACCACTTTAAATTGCATACTCATCATGCTGATTATTCAGTACATGACCAAAGCACTCACAACCTGGTCAGTTGGTTTTTTTCCCTATTTTGAGGTTTACGCTGCAGTTGCAACGGGGATGGCAATGAAACTGGATGCGGTTTCATCGGTGGTTTGGGGAGTGTTTGGCAACTTTACGCCCATCCCTCTGCTGTTGTGGGGCTATAGCCACCTGATGCATATTCCTCAATTACGCGCTTGGCTGTCACAGCTGGAAAGACGAGGTGGACAAAAAGTAAAGCGTGCCTTCGATCGCTATGGAGCCTGGTTTCTCATTCTCATGACCCCGATTCTCGGCAGTTGGACAATCGCCGTTGTTGCTCCCATCATCGGCATTCATCCCAGACGAATACTCCTATTTTCGTTCATCGGTATCACGCTCTATGGAGTAGCTACAGCTGTGGCAATCGCATCTGGTGTGAACTGGTTCACGCACCATTAAGCTCCAACTCCAATATTCAGTCTCTAATTTGTTTGTCATCCATCTGTCAGATCGCGAGAATCTGGCTCGGTTCAACCTGCAAATTGTTTGTTCATATACAAGGAGATTCATCATGCAAACAAATCAGCAATCGGGTGTAATGCCAAACTCTGAATTGTTTGGCAATCCGTTTCCTTACTACGCCAAGATGCGACGTGAATCGCCCGTATTCTATGACACAGAGCAGCAAAGCTGGATGGTGTTTCGCTATGAAGATGTGGAACAAGTACTTGCAGATTGGCAAACGTTTTCATCAAAAATTCCCCATCCACCAGAGCAAACAGATTTCACCCAAAGTCTGAATTACACCGATCCACCCAAGCATCGATCACTGCGATCGCTCGTTGCTAAAATATTCACTGCTCGTCGGGTAGAAGAATTAGCACCGCGCATTACTCAAATTACCCACGAACTGATCGATAAAGTTCAGGGCCAAGAGCGAATGGACTTCATGCGTGACTTGGCAATTCCACTGCCAGTAATTGTAATCGCTGAAATTTTGAGTGTTCCCATTGAAGATCGAGATGACTTCAAACGCTGGACAGAAGGAATTGCGCTGCTTGATCCAGTAGCAATAAAAGCGATGGCTGACTACTTCCGGCATCTGCTAGAACAACGGCGACAGAATCCTGGTAAAGACTTGATCAGCGATTTAATTGCCGCTCACGAAACGGGTAAAACCCTAACGGCTCAAGAATTGGTGGACTTTTGTATTGTGCTGTTGGTGGGTGGCAATGAAACTACAACTAATTTGTTGGGGAATGCCATTCTTTGCTTTAACGAATATCCAGAAGCCTTTGAGCGCCTGAAGCAGGAACCTCAATTGCTGCCGTTGGCGATCGAGGAAGTATTGCGCTATCGATCATCCATTCAGGGGATGGAACGGTTTACCAAAGTCGCAACCCAACTAGCAGGACAGACAATTCCCGCAGGACAAATGGTAACGGTTTGGATGGGATCAGCCAATCGGGATGAAACTCAGTTTGATCGTCCAGATGAGTTTGTCGTCGATCGCAACCCCAATTCACATCTGGCTTTTGGTAATGGCATTCACTTTTGTTTGGGTGCGCCCTTGGCTCGTCTAGAAAGCAAAATCGTGCTGAGTGCGGTGCTAGAACGCCTACCCAATCTACGCATTGACCCAAACGCCACGCTGGAATTTATTCCCTCAACGGGGATGCATGGCGTTAAGTCCTTGCCTGTCTTGCTTTAACAATCAGAGGCTGAGCTATCTGATATCTCGTTATCCGTGGCACAGTATAGATGCGATCGCTCGGCAACCAATAAATGAGAGCGTGAACTTCTAAATAAATACTGCTAACGCTGTTAAGCCAGTAATCTGACAAAACACTCTGGGCGATTGTCAAAGGGTTAAGTCTTTGACAATCGCTCATCGGATTACAAATGCAAAGTTTTTGAACGAAGCCAGCTAACTATTATTAAACTGAAGGTTTCCGCATAACACCCTATAGCAGGTAGATAGGCAGAACGATTCGGCATAATGTCTTTAATTAGGTGATTAGGCCGACACTTTTCGCAAAATATGCCAGCTCAGCTAAACAGGCAGAATTCTTCTGCATATTTTCAGATTCAGTACACTCGCTTCTTGACGCATTGTTGGCTGGGTTTTAAGAGATGTATAGATGCTCCTTTACTGACTTGTTCTCAGGATAGTGGAGTGCTCTTTTGCCTGGGTTAAGTGGTTTTTCGGGTTGAATCAGCGGCTGGACCGAGTAATTAGAAATCTGTCTGTGTTTCTACTGGTGAGATTGTTTCGGTTTGTTGCTTTGGCGGGACTGAAATCAACAACGGCGACCGCCGAAATAACATCTGAGTACTCGGAAATAACTTCCGCGACCGCCGAAATAACTTCCGCGACCACAGAAACAGCTTTTGCGATCGCGGAAATAACATCTGCGACTGCCGAAATAGCTTTTGAGTACTCCGAAGTAATAAATACTTACCGGGACGCTTGAGGTGCTGACGAGCAGCTCAAAGAAGCCTACGCCGTTGAACCTGCAACACCTTCTCAAATTCCAGCCGCTCAATCTAAATTATGTCCTCAACAATACCCGAGCAGCCTAACGACAGAGGTCAACGGTGGCAGATATCATTGAACTCAGCACTACGACCGCTCGTTAATCCGCTGCGCTGACTAGTTAGCCCGCAGCTGCTGTCACTGATGCCTTTAACTACCTTTTTATCTTTCGTCAGGTTACTTCAAGCTTGAGCTTGGGGTTGAAAATCTTCTACAATCTCGTAATGCTCGACGTGGAGATCTGGAACTAATTCGTATTTCTCATCTTCGGGGTACAAAACTGCCTTTGATATATCTTGCCCCGCAAACGCAGTAATATCTTCTATTGAACGCCAAAAAGTTACTAAGACAAAGTGCACCCAACCATCGTTTTCATTTTTCAATATCCGTGCTCCAAGATTGCCAGAGATTTGAATGGTTTCACGTACACCAGTATCAATAAGGTGGTGAAAGAAACTCTCACTCAAATGTTGAGGTACTTTTCCGTGCCAACGGCGCTCAATCATTGCTGCACTCAATTTCACAGAACTAAACGATAATAATTTAACTTAATTTTGAACGCTTACATACAGTGCACGAATTTTGACTCAATTGGTGAATGCGAAGCAAAAAGTATAAGACATTACAGTGAATGATTGAGCAATCACAAGCAGTGCCTCAAACTATCCCAACATCTAATTGAAGCAGGCTAACGGTTCCGGTCAGCGGCTGTCAGTAACTTTCGCTACACCACCAGCAACTCTTAGCAGTCCGCTTCACCAGGCTTGTTAGCTTGCTGAGTGATTTGCACAAGCGATCGTCCCTATCATCCTCGTGAACATCGTTCGACCAGCTAATAACCATTATCAACTCAACTTAACACTGAGCGTAGTCCAGCATTATGGATCGCGACGAGGTTCAGCTCAGTTTCAAGGTTTGCGGAAACAATAGGAGACTTTTAGTGTAATTAATTTGACGCTGCTAGCTTGAGCGAAAAGTCATCTAAAGAAACATATATAGTGCCTTGATCCTGAAAGATTCTTTGTATACGTGTATTCGGTGGATTTTTGCTCAAAGCTGAATAAACCTCTGGCCAGTGAAGAACAATGTCGATCGGATTTCCAACAATCACAACTCCAATTATCGATTCTTCTAAATCTGAATCAGGTTGCTCCTTGTTATTGTTCCACCGATCTTGCCACTTCTCTTTGGCACTTGGAGCCCAAGAACTATCATTACAGTCATACTGAAATCCATTCCCAAAATGAATGTAGTACACTCCCGGCTTTTTTGGAGCATTCAAACTAATGTCATGCTCGCCGTTATCATCTCCTCCCTTATAACCCTGAACTACGTCAACATCTATACAATCTGTTGATTCATTCTCACTTGGAATCCCAAACACGATTTGATTAATTGTACCAGGGCTACTATTACTCCAACGTTCTGCAAGTGCTTGGCTGTAAGAGAGCCCATATTTTGTGCTGCCGCTAATATGTTGCTCTGGTTGAGCAACAATTACGTTGGGTCGATGGCGCAAAGTCGATATAGTATTTCCTGCTAGTGTGAGTGGTACCGCAATAGCCGCCCCGACTGCTGCCAGAGTAACGCTAAAGGTCCGTATCTGATTGGCTCGTCGCGTTCTCTCTGCCTTCCGACTTGCTTCCACATAGGCGACCTGTAGCTCAGTCGGTTGTGGTTGTTTACTCGCCCCTTGCAACAACCAGGCTTCCGCGCTCTCTAAATTCGCCCCTCGCAGCAGGTAACTCTCATTTCGGTTTTTATTCTTCCACTCGATCGCTCCCACTTCCAAGCGTGTATGCTCCTGCACATACTTTAAATCAGTCTCGATCACTCGAATTAGTTCCGCAAACGTCGTCTCGAATTGATCGCTCTCCCGCATAAACAGCCAATTCAGCTTTCCCAGTGCTCCATGAACAGTCTCAGCCTGCACCTCGCGATGGACGATCGGAACCAGTCGCTTGTTGTGTCTGACTGCGTGATTGATCTCAGCATTGCAGTGTTTAGAAGCCACAGAATCGGGACTGATGACAAACACAAAGGTATTGGTGCCTTCGATGCCGCGCTCAATTGCCTGCCACCAATCTTCGGTCCACTCAATGCCATCCCAATCTACCCACGTTTTTTGCTGCTGGCTGCGTAGGGCATCGTGCAGCTTCTGGACGAAGGGTTTATCCTTGCGAGAGTAAGAGATGAAAACGCCACTCATCATAGGAAAATTGCGGCTTACTTCAAGGTGAATGGATTCTTAAGGTATTGTCAAAAAATGATTTTCACAGTTTGAACAGCATTCGACGTTCTTAAACGACAACTCTCAGAGATCGTATTGATCGCTTTTCGGACTGGCAGCATAACTAGTTATTAGGCAGGTTTCGTCTGCCTATGCACCCTGCTAGGGGTAGTTAGACTGCATTTTGTCTGTATATTGCTCTCCAGCAAGGAATTAGGCTGTAAACCTCTTTCTTCCGGGGGATCTTATTGATGAGATTGAGTAGGGTTTTATACAAAAGCACCCTTCTTTTTGTATATACCTACTTCTATAAAATCTCGTCCTCAGAAGTCGAATTCAAATGCCATAGCTTTAAAGCTATTTGAGAATGAGCCTACTCAGCTATTTAAGGTTGATGAGTTAAACAGACGGACTTCAAGCACCGCTATCACAGATGCCTCAAGCCACCTAATACCTCGCATTAGAGGGATTGCGCAGATACTTAGGGGACAATAAAAAACCCACTTAGCGGGCTCCGTTTATGCATTTGTTAAACCCACTTATATGGGCAGATGTTCATTCTGCATTTAATGCAATCACTTCAAGAGTTTTAGAGATAGCTCTATGGCCATACTCTAGTCTTTTAGCTGCCTTCGTCAGACCGAAGCATTCAGCATAAGATATTGATGCCTTAATATAGTAACGAATCCCAGAGTAAATTAGTAGGCGACTAAAATTTATTGTTTCAAGAGCAATTTTGTTGCGCAGATCCTCATTGCCCAGCGAGACAAACACGAAGTAGTTAAGCAAATCTTCTGCATCATTGTGTGTTTGTGAGCACATCGCGGCGTAAAGCGTCCGATGATCCAACTCAAGTCCCAAGATTTTGAACCTTTCGGAGATATTCGGCCATTTTCTGTTCTCTACTACCTTCAATCCTAGCTCTGACCTTGCCCTGTCAACAAATTCTTGTAGAAACTTGAGAGCCTTTCTCTTCTTTTCCGCGCTGGATCGGTGAACCTTAGCTCCGCTTTCATCTATAGAAGAGGTAAGCGCAAGCCACCGAACAACTTCTTTTTCTTCACCTTCAAAATAGTGCAAAAAGTATTGATAGAGGCGGCTAATGCGATCTCCCTTCAGAATGTACATAATGTTGAGAGAAGATTCGACTGTTGTTCGAGAGATTACTTCTGACGATGCGGGTGATCCTGTAAGGTAAGAAACGATAGAAGCTTCTGCGTGTTCAAAGGTACGATCAAGCATCGAGAGCAACAACCCCCAAGTAGGCTCATTTTCTGTGACAAACTTGTTGGCATGTATCCTAAGCTCCTGATCGACTTCAAACTTCGTGAGAGCAGTCCAATAGATTGCTAGAAATTCTTGCTGCACAAAGCTAGTCATCACAAGGCTATGCCGTTCTAGAAACTGGTCACGTATTACTTCTGGCTCGTCTATATTACTACCCTTTGATTTCATCTCTTTCACTTCTAGATATGCTGAAATGATCTTAAGCGGTAGGCATCGCACTTTCAAGTTGAGCAAGCTAACTCGCAGTAAAATCATGTTGTGTACATCTCGCGACTACTAACTATGGTTTTCGAAATTCAAGAACAATTGAATCCAGAAGATAAAAAGAAGATTCAGATGTTCATCAACCAAGCTAATAGGCTTGCCTTGTGCAAATTCCTCAAAAATGGACAACCTAGAATGGCATTGGCTCTAGGTGATGAATCAACAAAAGCAATAGTTCCAGAGCGGCAAGAGTTTATAGAAATGCTCACGATCTTACGTCCCTTTATCATGGATAAAGACGACGTATTTTTTAGCAAAATTGTGGATAAAGTGAGAAGACGGGCTAGTCAAGATGAATCAAGCTTGAATTGTTTGAATTCAGTCCACGAAAAGTTTAAATTCTACAAGGGAGGGTACGACGAAAATCCAAATAAGTACCAAAAGAAACACTCTAACTACATTTCTCCATTTTCTGATATGACTTTCGATTTAGGGGAACAAACAATATTCAACATACTTAACTTAGTAATGAATGGGTATTACTTCCATTCAGATCTAGAAAAGCAGAGAAAAATTATTGACTTGATAAAAGAGCAGAAAAACAAGTGGATAGGCTCGTTAAGTGAAGATGATTTAGTGGAAGGAGGCTTCAGTGTAAATCGTGAAAGAATGAGAGAAGCATCTAAGTTTAGGTTTTATAGACTAATTACTGATGTAGTAAGCTGTGTGCTGGAGTTGAGAAGTTTGATTGAGAAACTGTTTGATCTTCCTCTGGACAAGGAATTACAGCAAGAAGCACAGATATTGTATGATTTTCTTGACATTTAGGTTGATTTCGCCAATATCTACAAGCAGAAGTTACCTACAGTTACGATTGCTAATGAACAACTTGCACCCCTGCTCCTTGAATTAAAATTCTTGCAGACAGATAAGATTGCTACGACCAATGCTGGTGATGTTATCAGCCTTCAATGGCCCTAGACTAGACCGCAATCACCTTAGCCTACCTTCTAGAACTAGAGCGATGCCGTTTATTGAGAAGGCTTTTGTACTTGGCTTGGAGGGTATTTAGAGAACGTTGCACATCCTCCTCAAACGTCTCAGGATAGGGAGCAAAGTTTCTGTCAGCTTTCTTGCTGATGTTCTTATCTTTCCACAATGTATATAGGCAGCTTGCTTGGGCAGTATGTTTCAAAAACTTCTCAAAGCTAAGTGGCATCTGACCATCTTCGAGAAGATGATTCTTAGAGTTAATCAGTTCAGCAACTTGTAAATTAATCTTCAGCAGATAGTTTTCGACAAGGAATCGCCAGGTTTGCCAGTCTGTATCACTCCAATTCTGCCGTAACTGGTTCTCACCGTCCGAAGGTAGTGCAGCCAATGACACCTCATAAACACTTTTGGATTGCTTAATCAGCCCCAACAAGGGTCCATACAGCTCCGCAATTTGAATGCTCAAATAGCTTATTTCTGCTTCTTGACGTTTCCTTTCCCGCTCTTGCCAAGAGTTATATACTGCAACCATCAGAGTACCAACAAGACCAATAAAAGCAACTTGCAGCGTGATATCCATGAAGCAATTTCTTCTTACGTTATCCAAGATTAAGTTAGCAATAATGTAGCGTGATGCAAAGCCAGTACAGCACCTGCCTCACAGATAATGTCGCAACTGCTCCCCGACAGATAATTTAGCACTCTAACAGTTTTTTAAATGGAAAATTCCCATATATCATTCCAGATCAGATGAATAGGCAGACAGCTTCCGTATATCAACTGTCGGCTAGATAGGCAGAACTCCGCATAGTATGTCGGATTGTGTGGAGACAGAATTTTCACATTTCCACAGCGGTACGACTGCCCTAAGTAGGGAAAAATTAATGAGGTGCAAAAGGCTGAACCTCAGTTTCGACACTTACTCTAGTTTGTTTGCTGTAGTACAAAAATGATTTTTCGCTCCCCCCCTTGACTCCGGAATCCAGTCCCTGCTAATTTCCACACAGGCAACTGGTTCCCTAGGCGTCCCCCAGGGTCTTGTAGAAACTCTGGGGAACTAACCGTCAGGTTGTAATCATCAACCTGGCGGCTAGGGGGCAGTTTAGCACTTGCCTTTCTCGACCCTGAATAGGGGTCAAAGGCATCTATTGCCCTCAAATTTTTGGAGTTCTTGCCATGCACCTCACCCAGGTGTTGCAGCCGCAGCTTTGCATTCCTTTGTCTCAAGTCGCTCGGTTTCTAGGCATTCCTGAATCGCTGATTTGCCGCATCGAACATTGGCTGCATGTGCTGTTCGTCCACCGTGCTGACCGAGGCGGACAATTCCTCAGCTACCGCAAATTCAACCAGTGGCTTTCCGCCTGTGCTCTCACCATCCAAGCCTGCAACGACCTGCACCTACTGGAATGGTTAGGCGAGGTGATCAAAACCGAAATCCAGCGCTTCCCCTATCCCGAAACCGTGCTCAATGACTGGCGACAACTCTGGCGACAACGACACTACCAGTTGCGGCGATTCGGAGCAGAGAGCGCTTGAGGCATTTCGCTCTCCGACCGCTTCATTCCGTTACCGGACCAGTTCATTCCGGTCTTCAAGCACTTCATTCTGGTCTCCGAGCACTTCACTTCGGTCCCAGACCACTCCATTTCGGTCCAGCACCTCTCCGTTTCGGTCCCCGACCGCTTCATTCTGGTCTCCGACCACTTCGTTTCGGTCCCGGAAGACTTCATTCCGGTTCCCAACCGCTCCATTTCGGTCGTGCACCACTTCATTCCGGTCCCAGACCTCTTTGCTTCGGTCCACAACCGCTTCCCTTCACAACTTCTGCCAACCCCAGCCATGACCTCCCAGCTTCGCCTGCGCCTAGCCGATCACATCGTCCGTCGCCTGCAACTGCCCGCCCTGCTCAAACTCATGCTGCTAGTCATCGCCAACTACATCGAACCCAACGGCAGCCAATCCCGCGTCACTCTCGACCTGCTCAGCCGCAACAGCAACCTCGACCCCGAAGAACTCAAGCTCCTCCTGGTCAGCCTCGAAGCCCGCGACCTGATACGCAAAGTCACCGTCCATCCCCAAGGCGGCGGCCCCACCATCCCCCTCTACAGCCTCTCCCCCAACCTGCTGCGAACCGTACAGCATGGCGATTGAGGGCTTGACAATGCCAAGCCCCTACCAGAGGTCCCTTCACACATCACAGAAAAACCTTCCCTGCGCCTCCCCCTTCCCTCGCAGGGAAGGGGGCCGGGGGGGGTTAGGTCATCGAGCCGCCTGAACCCGACAACTCCGCCGCTGAGCATCCGCTTGTGGATCCAACCAGGCATAAGAGAAATGACTCACCGCCTTCAAATCTGGATAAGCCCGTTGCAACGCCTGCATCTGATCCTCCAGCGAAGGACGCCCCTGCACCTGGCCCCAACGTCCCGCCAACGCTGGAATCACCTGTGTTCCTTGTGGCGCTGCCGCTCGCACCTTCCCCACCTGATCGACAATGCAACTCGTCGTTCCGCAAATGGCATAAGACATCGGGTGCCATTCCAGCGAGGGCGGAAACTGGTCCCAAGGTTGGAGCCGCGAGTCAAAGCCCCTGCCAATCGAGCGGTTTGCCTCTGGGAAAAACACCGCCCCCGCACTGATGCCCTGTTGCAGAACCGGTTGCGACGCCGCCGTCAGAAAACTCACTACCCCCTGCCGCGCATGCTCCACTGCCAGATTCCAGAGCTCGCGCTGAAAGCGAGCCTGATCTTGGGCTGGATTAGAGGGCGGCGGCGTAGTTGCTGGCAAGCTCGAACCCAGCGTAGTGCCAGTACCCGTATTTACGCCACCAGAATTCGCCCTGACCAGATTATTAGTTGTGGCAACCGGTTGGGGTGGCTGCGAGCCTTGCCACAAAGGTTCGCGATCAGCCGGATTCTGCTGAGCAGCCACCTGCACATCATTCACAGTCACGAAGCCATTAACCAAAAAGCGATAGAGCAACTCCTGCCCGCGCCGATTAAACACTCGACCAAAAATCTGCTCCCAGGACGACTCGCCATAAATCCACAGGTTTTTAGCAGAGGTAACAATCGAGGCCGCGCCACTGCTCTTGGGATAGCGAATGTAGTCGAACAGCACGCCATCCGGTCGTCGCTGCAAAACCGCCTGTACCAGTTGCGCCAGATCCGCCCGCGCTTGAGGGCTGTAGGGATCGACAAACACCTGGTCAGTCGTGCCCGAAACATCGGGCGTGCCATCATTCAGGGTCGGCTGCTGCAAACTGCTCTGCCCCAAGCGGTTGCGAGCCAGGGCATTCTGTCGGTCTGGGCGCTGGCCGTAGGAGTAGCCAAAATTCATGCTGAACATCCAGGCATAAACCGACAGCCCCCGCGCACGGCCTAACTGAATCGTACGGGCCAGCAGGTCAGTATTTTCGGCCCCCGGCACCCGGATTGCTGAAGGCCACACAGTTGGGTTATTGCCAGATGGCAGCAGCACCTGACCGTCATAGAACACCTCAACCAGCACTCGGTTGTAGCCCAGCGCAACAATGCGGTCGAGCACCCCCTCCAACACCCCCGGTTGCAAATCGCAGGGATACAGGCGCAGCCACACCGCTTGGGTTTGCGGCCAAGTCGTTGTTCGGCAACGAGTCAGGGCAGCGGCGCGTTCCTGAACCCGTTGCGCATAGGCAGACCGCGCCGTTGCATCTCCTGCGGCTGCCCTGCGACGCAACTGCTCATCCTCAGCTATGGCTGAGGCAGGCAAATGGCAAAAAGCGCCAGGGGCTCCTTCAGAGGCAGTAGCCCCAAATTGGGGTGATTGAAACTGGGGTGATTGAGCAGCAGCGGGCAAAGCCCCAGTCCACCCGACCAAGGCGGCAGCTAATCCCACTAATGCGCGTTTGGCTCTAGCCACGGTCCCTCTAGAAGCCCTTCCTCTGCAAGCCATGTCGCATCCCCACACATCTCTATCTCTGACGACTGTTCCTCTAGCCTTCGTTCCCTGCTTAGGGTAGCCCGGATGCTATTTAGACTCAGAAAAACTGCGCTCACAAAAAACGCAACTCATAAAAAGGCCGGCTCCCTGAGGAACCGGCCAAGCTGGCGAAAAACTCTCACGCTCGAATCAACTCTTTAAAAGACTGTTTGGAAGCTGGAACTTAAGACTGAACGCTGCGGGTTAGACGACCCAGGTAAGCATCACGGCGGAAGCTAGAAGCCCGGTTTGCATAGTCAACCTCACGGCCTGTAACCGCCACAGCTAAGCTATGGAACTCTGGAGAGCGCCAGTTGCGAAGGTGCACAGGGCGCGACTGCTCACCTAGAAAATAGGTCATCGTTCCCAATACTGCCGCTGCCGCCCAACCAACCACGATGAGTGCGATGCAGATCGTCATTTGGAACCACCTTGCGCTTGCTGCGCCGATTAGTTTATTTCTTTATGTAAATTAATGTAACAAATACTTTACAAAGCGTCAAGAAATCAGAGGTATTCCGGACCAGGACTAGAGTTGGGTTAAGTCGAGTGCCCTGTTCAGGGGAATACTGGGAACAGGCGTGTCGGACCTTGACACATGGATTCTGAATTGCAAGTAATTAGCAAGACTGCTTCTGGGACTGCATCTCCTGCCGTTCGCACGGTCGGCCTCACCAAGGCTTATCGGGGTGGCTTTTGGTTGAAGAAACAGGTCCCCTCACTCAAAGATTGCTCCCTGGTCGTCCAACGAGGCGAAACCTTCGGCCTCCTGGGTCCCAACGGCGCAGGTAAAACCACGCTACTCAAGCTGTTGCTAGGAATTGTTCGGCCCACTTCCGGCTCCGGCGAACTGTTGGCTGCGCCGTTGGGAGACCGGC
Source organism: Leptolyngbya sp. FACHB-261 (assembly GCF_014696065.1). NCBI lineage: Bacteria > Bacillati > Cyanobacteriota > Cyanophyceae > Leptolyngbyales > Leptolyngbyaceae > Leptolyngbya > Leptolyngbya sp. FACHB-261. The sequence continues at coordinate 357,733 of NZ_JACJPL010000001.1, forward strand.
AGGTTAAGCAGCGCATTGGTTATCTGCCTGAGAATCCCTACTTCTACGATTACTTGACAGGTTGGGAGTTCTTGAAATTTGCAGCAGGGGTATTCGGCCTCAGCCAGCAAGTGCAAAAGGAACGCATTCCAATGCTGCTGGATTTGGTCGGTCTGGACCAGAAAGCCGCCCGCAAAAGGCAGTTGCGCCAATATTCCAAGGGCATGCTGCAACGCGTCGGCATGGCGCAAGCGCTGATCAACGATCCGGAGCTGGTGTTTCTCGATGAGCCGATGTCGGGGCTGGATCCCTTGGGGCGCTACCAGATGCGCGAAATCATCCTGTCGCTCAAGGCACAGGGCAAGACCATCTTCTTTAACAGCCATGTGCTGTCCGATGTGGAGGTGATCTGCGACCGGGTCGGCATTTTGTCTAAGGGAACGCTGATTTGCCTGGGCTCTCTAGATGAGTTGCTGGGCACTTCCCGTCGCTACCTGGTCAAAGGCAGGGGTGGCTCCCAGCGAGAGCTAGAAACCTGGTTAAGTCAGTTCAACCTGCAAGGCGAGCGCTGGCAGGGTTTGCTAGAAGCGCCACCCGAGAAGTTTCTGGCCGAGCTAACTCACCTGGGCGCTGAACTCACCTCAATGGATCTGGCTCGTCCCTCGCTGGAAGAGTTTTTTATTCAGCAGCTCAGCAAGCATAATCAAGACCAGAAATAGGCAAGACCCGAAGAACTAGCAATCAGACAGAAAGCCCTGCTGCACTGAGGGATTAATGCACTTAGGCTTAGGCCTCACCGAGCCGGTCCATGTAGTCCAGCAAATCCCAAACAGTTTTGGTGAAAACTTCAGGGTGGATTTTGAGATCGCCCCAGATCTCAAAAATGCTCTGGGCAATGTATTCAAACTGCTCAGCATTGGCGGGCACCTCCTCCTGCCAACCAGTCTGCTGATCGTTGAGGATGTAGCAGAACAGCGAATCCACCGGGTCCCCGATTAAAATGCCATCAAACTCAAAAAAATCAACGCTTAAGGCGTTGATTTCTTTCTGCATCGCTCTCAAGTCATCGGCTGGCACGGATTCGAGCAGGCCATACAGTCGTTTTTGCTCAAAGCCAATTTCGATGTAGCGCTCTGGATGGTTGAAGCTGAAGCGGACGGCACCACTGGCCCAGCAATCTCGCAGTTCAACCTCGCAGGTTGCCCCAGGAAACTGGTTGGCGTAGGCAGCGAGGGTTGCGCTCACCCGGTTGTCCACCTCTGGCAGAGCCAAGAATCCTGGCAGTTCTAGTGAATCCATATAATTGGCTTCCGCCTGCTACCTCTGGAACTGGATTTTTTATACAGTATTTTGACTGTACATGCCATGCCAAGAGACTGGCAGGAACGGGAATCTTACGGTTTACGGCTACCCCACTGTAGCGACTAAGACCAGATTCGTACCTCTACCGACTCCGATGCTGAATATTCCTCAACAACTGGCCCAGGAACTTTCGCTGAAACCCGCTCAGGTGCAAAGCGCCCTGGAACTGCTGGCAGAAGGGGCAACGGTGCCTTTTATCGCCCGCTACCGTAAGGAGCGCACCGGCTCGCTAGACGAAACTCAATTGCGTAACCTGGCGGACCGTTTTGCTTACCTGAGCGAACTGGAGGAGCGCAAGTCGGCAATTTTGACGGCGATTGCCGAGCAGGACAAGCTCACCCCAGAACTCCAGGCCAAGATCGAGCACTGCTTGCAAAAAAACGAACTGGAAGACCTCTACCTGCCCTATCGTCCTAAGCGCCGCACCCGAGCGACGATAGCTCGCGAAAAAGGCCTTGGACCTCTGGCCGAGTGGCTGAAAACGATGAACCGTCCCGGCGTCACTCCACCATCGCTAACCCAGGAGGCCAGCCACTACCTCTCCGAGGAGAAGGGCGTTAAAACAGCAGAAGATGCGCTCAAGGGCGCTGCCGACATTCTGGCCGAAACAGTAGCCGAGAAAGCTGCTTTACGAGCTTATCTGCGCGATTACCTGTTGAACCAGGGCCTATTCATTTCGCGCATCAAGGCGGATTATCCAGAGGGCTCCACCAAGTTTGAGCAGTATCGCAATTTTCAAATTCGTGTCAAAGAGATTGCCCCCCACAGCCTGCTAGCTCTGTTTCGGGGTGAAACCGAGGGCATCCTCAGCGTGGACCTGGCTTTTGACGAAGAGAGCGTCCTGGCTTATCTAGAAGCCCAAGAGATTCGCAGCAAAGCTCCGGCTGTGCGCAATTTTTATCAAGCCATGCTCAAAGATGCCTTTAATCGTCTGATGAAAGCATCGCTGATCAGTGAAGTGCGCACTGAAAAGAAAAACTACGCCGATTTTGAATCGATCAAAACCTTTGCTACCAATCTACGGGAATTGTTGCTAGCCAGCCCGGCGGGTCTTAAACCAACCCTGGCCATTGACCCAGGTTTTCGCACCGGCTGCAAGGTCACTGCCCTCGACCGCACCGGCAAGTTTTTGGAGTATCAGGCAGTATTTCCCCACCAGGCCGCCGCTCAAAGAGTTCAAGCAGCGCAAACCCTGAAACACCTGATTGAGAAATATCAGATCGAACTCATTGCGATTGGGAACGGCACAGCGGGACGCGAAACCGATGAGTTTGTGACTGAGGTACTAGCGACGCTAGACCGTCAGCCGGTGAAGGTCATGGTCAATGAATCTGGAGCTTCGATTTATTCAGCCAGCGAAGTTGCCATTCAGGAATTTCCTGATTTGGATGTGACCGTGCGCGGTGCCATTAGCATTGGTCGGCGCTTACAGGATCCTCTGGCGGAGCTGGTTAAGCTTGATCCTAAATCGATTGGTGTGGGGCAATATCAGCACGATGTTGACCAGAAGCTGTTGCGCAAGCAGCTAGAAGAAACGGTTGAAAGTTGCGTCAATTTTGTGGGCGTAGACCTGAATACAGCGTCCAAAGAATTGCTGATCTTTGTGTCTGGAATTACACCAGCCATTGCCAACAATATCATTGCTTACCGCAACGAGCATGGTGCTTTTAAAAATCGCCGCCAACTGCTAAAAGTCGCTAAACTTGGGGCCAAAACTTTTGAGCAGGCAGCTGGCTTTTTGCGTATCCGCGAAGGCGAGAATCCCTTAGATAACACCGCGGTTCACCCCGAAAGTTACCCCATTGTGCAGGCGATAGCCAAGGATTTACAGGTGCCGCTGTCGGAAATGTCCCAAATGGCTCAAAAGCTTAAATCTATCGACCTACGCAAATATGTTACTGCCGCAATCGGTGAACCGACACTGCGCGATATCATCAACGAACTCGAAAAGCCGGGCCGTGACCCTCGCGCTCAATTCACCTATGCCACCTTTAGAGCTGGGGTGAAAGAACTCAGAGATCTCAGTGTGGGGATGGATCTAGAAGGGGTAGTCACTAACGTGACTAATTTCGGCGCCTTTGTAGATGTGGGGGTCCACCAGGATGGTCTGGTGCATATTTCACAGTTGGCAGATCGCTTTGTCGCCGACCCCAAACAAATTGTCAAAGTGGGTCAGGTTGTGAAGGTTCGGGTGCTGGAAGTCAACGAAAAATTGAAGCGAGTTAGCCTATCGATGAAGGCACTCAACCAGTCTTAAACTTAAGTTTTTCTAGGGCTGGTTTGGTTGGCTAGTTTGGGCTAGTTCAGTTGGCTAATTAGCAAATTAGTTTGCCTATTTCACTACCTTAGATTGCTCGAAATTTTTGAAACCAGACGATCAGCTTCAAAGGTGAGAATGGCTTGGCTGCCATCGCGATTCGTCCAGCGGTAAGTGATGGCTGGCTTGAGCCCTGGAATCTCTGAGCGGCTGCCCACAATACCAGGCTCGCCAGTGATTCTAGCGACTTGGGTGTAGGTCATTCCGGGCTGGATCCGGGCGTATTCAGCGGCTGTAATCACCGGAGGCCTGAGAAAAGGGACAATAGCCACACCGAACAGGATCAAGCAGACAATTTGAGTGTAAGTCAGGCGCATTCCGTGTATCAAAAGCTACATCAAAGTTGCCATTACGACTTGAGCTGAGGTCCTGACCTGGATCACAAGTAGAGCTCGGATATGAGGTCTGCCTGCCCTTGCTTGAGGAGGTTCGGACCTCGTAGTCAGCCCTTGACAAAATTTGATGCCAGGTCAGTGTACAGAACCTAAAGCAGCATTACGATCAAGGATTAGTCAGGGTGTGAGCTGAGCCTTTAAGCGAGCCGTGTAGTGGATCTAGGTGTAGCCCCCTGTCCAATCGCCGGTCAGTAGTCAAACTGATGACTCCAGCAGAAGTGCATTATGATTGCCCCTGAGCAGATACCCACTCCAGCCCAAATGGCCTGCTGGCAAGCAGAAGCCGCACAGCGCTGGCCCGATTACCAGTTGCACCTCGCCTTTCGCACTGCCGAGGATGGCACTGAATACAGTCTCTGGCTGAGCCCAAGAACAGCAGACCCGAAGGGAGCACTCCCACCTCTGGTGCCCAACAATCCTAACTGGCAACCGATTGAGCTGTTCTGGAGTGAGCGTAGGAGCTATCTAGAGTTCCTGTTCGAGCAGTTCCCAGATCAGGCCGATCTAGCCAGTTCGAGTACTTTGTCCGGCACCTTGGAAGCTTGGAAACCGGTCTGGGTTTGGGCGGGCCTACCAGCTGTCGCGCTAGCCGTACTGGTATGGCGAGTGGGAGTCCCGGTGCCCTATGTGAAGCTAGTACCGATCCGAGGCATCACAGTTGAAGTGCCTAAGCCGGTCCCTGAGGGCGTTGGAACTAACTCCGGTCCAACCCTCATTCAACCTCGCAGGGAAACCCGCTGAGATTATACCTGCGGACTAGTTTATTTCCTAACTAGTGCTTTGGCTAGTGAGACTGTGGCTAGCGAGGAATGATTTTAAACAGGAAACGCTGCTTGACCATCAACCAGACAATTGCCAGAATTGCTGAACTCAATAGGGTAGAAACGACAAACCCCGCTGTCCCCAGCGGTCTGGCAATATGGTCCGGATCCAGAACGGCTACAAACAGACTTTGCACGATATAAACATAAAGCGAGTTTTGGCCAAATTGCAGCAAAAAATCGCCCCAGTGCTGCTCAATCCACTTTTCATAGCGCTTCACCAGCAAATAGAAAAAGCTGATCCAAAGCGCAAATACCAGCAGTCTGCCCGGTCCTATACCGGGTGCTTTGCGGAATAAATCCTCAAGCACGGACTGATGTTCAGGCAAGAAAGCCTTTTGAAAGCGGTCTAACCAACTCAGAAAAATCGTAATCGCAGTCGTTGTACCCAGGCCGAAGAAAATGATCTCTCGTTGTGCCGGTTTGAGCTGCCACCAGCGTTCCTTCAGGTCATCGAAGTGATAGCCCAAAACTGCACCTGAAAAAAAGACAAACTGCCAAGACATTGGCGAATAGTAGCTTTTGATCAGAGGCAGAGGCTGATGTAGCAGCAGATCAACCAGCCAAAGTGCAGCAGAAACGCCAAGAACTAGCCAAGTTTTTCCCCTGATAAGCGCCATGATCACTAGGGGGGCAGCTATTAAATACAGGGTATAAGCCGATAGAACATCTTCATGTTTGTACTGAAGAGTTAGAAATTGCAATAGAATGACGACTGGATTTTTTTGTCCGAAATCGGTTAGTAGGTCGGACTCATCGCCAAAGGCATAACGGACGATTGTGTAAAGCACAGTTAGAACAAGAGTGGTGAGATACAAGATCCAAGCTCGGCTCAAGAGCTTATCGCGTACTACCTCAAATCCTTTCTTCAGCGCTTCTCGACCGCGTACATGGCCTACCAAAAGCCCAGACATAAAGAAGAAACCCTCTGCCGCTGAAACCCACATCTTGCCTCGACCCGTGACTGGATCAAACAAGGTTGGATCGTCGTTGAGGTGATTGATAATAATCGCAAATAGAAAATACCCTCTCAATAGATCCAGCGTCAGGTCACGCTTCTTGGTTGCCAAGGGCAGCTTCATGAATTCAGGGAAAGAGGTGGGGGCTACAGCAGACTCGTCGCAAGCCAGTAATTTCACGTAGGCAGGCCGACGCTTTAGCCTATTGTGAATGCAAGCTTTAGCCTGTGTTCAACATCATTGACAGAGCGATGTGCAGATGTCTGTGCATCGCAACGACTATTTGCGGTCAAGCTGAGGGCGAGGGCAGCAGACTTTGGGCTAGGTAGGTCACAGCTCGTCGCTAGCTAGCCGAGTCTGGCTCAATACCCAGCGCTCGTAATTGAGCGGCTAACCGCTCAGCTCGCTGGCGCTCTTGTTCAGCTCGCTGGCGTTCCTGGTCTGCCCGCTGGCGCTCTTGCTCTGCCTGTTGACGTTCCTGTTCAGCTCGCTGGCGTTCTTGCTCTGCTCTGGTTTCTGCCTGTTGGCGAGCTAGGGTTTCCTGTTGCAGGGCCTGAGCTAGTTCCTCGGGAATCAACAGCTTTTCGCCCGTGTCTTCACGATAAAAGCTGATTAATTTTCCCTCGACTACCAGGCGGAGTTGCAATGGCTCACTGCGTCCATCGGTAATTGGCTCGTAAACCTCTCCCTGCAGCCGATAGCCCCGCAATTGCCCCTCGACCCATTCCCCCGTTGGGTCAAACAGCCAGTATTCCTGGACGCCCAACTGCTCGTACAGAATTTTTTTGAAGCTTTGGTCTTGCTCTTGAGTGCTTTTCGAAGTCATCTCAAAAATGACCGTTGGCACCTGGCCTTCTTCCCAAACTTTGTAGTTGTCTCGTCCACCCGGCACGACATCAAAAATGACCATGACATCAGGAGCCACCCGCAGTTTGGGCAGACCCTGAGCGTAGTAAAGAAATTGATTGCCTAAAACCGTCGCTTGCCGCCCCAGCAGATATTGCCTGAGCACTTCTAGGGTGACCAGCAAGACATAGAGATGGGCATAGGTCTCAGCCAAAGGTTGACCGTCAGAACTGGGGTAGACGATGTTAGCGTCTTGAGCGGCTGGCACGAGGGCAGTCATGGCTACGGCAAGCGCTATCTGTTCATCTTAAAACGACTCTGCAAACTACCTAGGCCGAGCAGTTTGCGGAGCAGTGGCAAAATAGGGGGACGATGCCCTCTTTCGGACCGTCTCCATGCCCGTTCCTGTTGAGCAACTAATCACCCCTGAAATTCTCAAGCCTGCCCGCTATCTGGGTAATGAGTTAGGGGCTGTGCATAAGCCCTGGAACGAAGCAACGGTGCGCTGGTGCCTCACCTACCCAGAAATCTATGAAGTTGGGGCGTCCAATCTGGGCCACATCATTCTCTACAACATTCTCAATACCCAGCCACGTCAGCTCTGCGACCGAGCTTATCTACCAGCTGCGGATTTGGCTGCGAAGTTACGCGAAACAGGCACACCACTGTTCGCCGTGGAGTCTAAGCGCTCGCTCTTGGACTTCGATATTCTGGGCTTTAGTCTGAGCTACGAGTTGGGAGCCACCAATATTCTGGAAATGCTGGATCTGGCAGGCGTTCCCTTAACCTGGCAGGCCCGCACTCTGGGTGTAGGGGCATCTGAGAAAGAGCAACTTAGCCCGTATCCCCTGATTTTTGCGGGGGGACCGACGGCGACCTCCAATCCTGAACCTTATGTAGACTTTCTCGATTTCATCGTGCTGGGCGATGGCGAGGAGGTTCTGCCAGAGATTGGCCTGGTGTTGGAAGAAGGCAAGCAGGCCGGACTGACGCGCGAAGCCCTGTTGCTGGATCTGGCTCAGGTGCCTGGGGTTTATGTGCCTCGGTTTTACGACATGCGCCCAGATGGTTCAGTCGTGCCCAATCGGTCCGATGTACCAGAGCGGATCCTGCGTCGAGTGGCGGCACCGATGCCAGAGTATTCGATTGGCCTAGTGCCCTACGTGCAAACGGTCCATGATCGTCTGGCAATTGAAGTGCGGCGCGGCTGCACCCGTGGCTGCCGCTTCTGCCAACCGGGGATGCTCACCCGTCCGGCCCGAGATGTGGAGCCGGAGGCAGTGGTTGACGCGATTGAAAAGGGCATGCGAGCCACGGGCTACAACGAGTTCTCGCTGCTGTCGTTATCCTGCTCGGATTACCTGGCCCTGCCTGCGGTGGGCATGGAGATCAAGAACCGACTCAAGGACCAAAACATTTCGCTGTCCTTACCCAGCCAGCGAGTTGATCGCTTCGATGAAAACATCGCCAATATCATTGGTGGCACGCGGCAGTCGGGTCTGACGTTTGCGCCCGAAGCCGGGACGCAGCGCCTACGCGATGTGATCAACAAAGGCTTGACCAACGAGGAACTGCTGCGAGGCGTGAAGACGGCCTATGAGCAGGGCTGGGATAAGGTCAAGCTCTACTTCATGATCGGGTTGCCCGGTGAAACTGATGTCGATGTTATTGGCATCGCTGAGACGATTCATTGGTTGCAGCGCGAATGTTACGCACCCAATCGCAAGCGGCTGAATGTCACGATCACGATCTCTAATTTCACCCCCAAACCGCACACTCCTTTCCAATGGCACAGCGTTTCAACTGAGGAATTTGAGCGCAAACAAGAGTTGCTCAAAGCAGAATTCCGTCGGCTAAGAGGCGTGAAGGTGAATTTCACCGACGTTCGCATCTCGGCCATGGAAGACTTCGTGGGTCGCGGCGACCGGCGACTGGGGCCGGTCGTACAGCGAGCCTGGGAGTTGGGTGCAGGCATGGATTCCTGGTGGGAGAGCCTGGACCGAGCTTTTGGAGCCTGGTCCCAAGCCATTGCCGAAGCTGGGTTGCCCTGGAAGTTACCGGCACCCTCCCTAGAAGACGATCTGCCCTGGGACCATCTGGATACTGGCATCGACAAGCAGTGGCTCAAGGAAGACTACCAGCGAGCCCTGAACGAGGCAATTGTGCCAGATTGCTCGTTTGAAGGTTGCTCCCACTGTGGTGTCTGTGGCACCGAGTTTGGTCACAACATTGTGCTGGAGGCACCGCCCATTCCTCAGTTTGAGGGGCACTTCAAGCCAGAAACTGCTAGAGTTCAGCGCCTGCGCTTAGCCTTTGGCAAGCGGGGTTCGATGGCTCTGGTCAGCCATTTAGATCTGGTGCGTTTGTTTGACCGGGTGATGCGGCGGGCAGCCTTGCCCATTGCCTTCACTGGCGGTTTTCATCCGAGCCCACGCATTGCAATTGCCAGTGCGCTGGCTTTAGGCGCTACTAGTAACGGGGAAATTGCCGATTTTGAATTGACTCGTCGCGTTGACCCCGATCAGTTCCTAACTGCGATCAAGGCTCAACTGCCAGAGGATTTACCGGCGTTCTCAGTCAGTGAAATTCCGCTAGCTGCTCCATCAGCAACGCAGGCCTTGCAAAAGGCAGAATACCAATTGACAGTGAGCAGCGAGCAGCCAGTGAGCTGGTCGGAGCTAATCGATCGAGTAAGAGCAGCCGAGTCATTGCCTTTAGAAATGACCAACAAAAAAGGCAAGACTTACATCGCTGAAATGCGCGACCGCCTGTTTGAACTGGACTGCTTAACTTCAGATTCAAATTCAGCAGACAATCAGGCTACTGTGCATTACATCGGCAGTCTGCTCAACGACGGCACTACCTTGCGCCCCGAACAGTTAGTCACGATCCTGGGTCAGTTTGCCGAGGCTGAATTAGATCTGGTTCAAGTGCATCGTCAGCGTTTGCTCCTTGACGCCTAGCCGGTACGTTCCTAATTAGGAGGTATGCAAGGGTACCCGCAGCGGGTACTGCCAGAGGTGCAGGTTCCTGTTAGCATCGTGCCTAAATCTTCATCTGTTGTAGGTACGCCAGTGGCGACTGACTATATCCTGTTTATCCACGGGGTCAGCACTCGAAAAGACCGCGAGAAGCCAACCTATGCTGACGAGCTGATTGCCAAACTGCAAGCAACGGTTGGCAAGCAACTCAACCTCAAGCCGGTACCCCTCTATTGGGGTGATGTCAACCAAGAGGCCGAGGAGCGGCTGTTAAGCCAGCTGAAGGATAAACAGGGCTGTTGGGAACAGCTGTGGTTTAGAGAGTTTCGCGAAAAGCAACTGCTGCAATTTGTGGGCGACGCTGCACTCTATATCAGTCGTCAGGTCGGCTCGAAGGTGATCCAGCAGCTAGAAACCCAAATGAGGGAGCAGCTCGCAGGCTATCAGCCCCAAGATCGTTTGCATCTGGTCACCCACAGTTGGGGCACGGTCATTCTGTTCGACCTGTTGTTTGCCGCCCGTTGGACCGATCCTCGCATTCCTGGTCACCAAAGTGCCATGGCGATTCGCAGGCGGTTCTATGGAGTTGAGCCGAACCCCGAGCAGGGTATTCGCCTCGCCAGCGTTCACACGATGGGCTCGCCGATTGCGCTGTTCAGTTTGCTCGACGTAGTCAAAGGCGAGGCCCAAGCCGCAGGGCAGCCAGAGTTAACGGCACCTGAAGCCAGTCGCACCGCTAGTCATGACATCACCCCCAGCCTGGAAAAGCTGCTGGAGAACCTACACCAGGAGCTAGACGGTAAACCATTACCCTGGCGCAACTTCATTCACCCTGGGGACCCGGTTGCCTGGCCCTTGCAGCCGCTGATCTTCAGCTTGGTAGATGGCTTGCGGCAATACCTCGATTTGCAGGATGTAGTTACGCGCGACAATGACGGCCCACTAGAATTCCTGGCCCGCTTAACCAACCAAAACCCTGTGGCCGGTCTGCTCAATGGCGGCAACGCCCACGGCAGCTATTGGAAAAGCCAGGAGGTCGCCCGGAAAATTATCCAAACCATTCCTGGGGCTACTCCCTTACCTCCTGTGAAGAAGCCCTCCCCCAGTATCTCCAAAATGCTCAACGATTAGGCTGCTTAAGGGCTAGGCTGAGGCTGGTTAGGTTGGGGATGACTGGGCTGAGGTATTGCCTGTGAGGCGATATCCTCCGGAGCTAGCGTTTGCACCGTGAGCACCTGAGGGGGCGTTGAGTCGGGCGGGTAAATGAAATCCACCTCCAGCAAGCGGCGGTCACCGGCAGGCATATTCAGCACTACCAATGGCTGCCCCTCTTCCCCGCGTCGCTGCACTATATGTACATAGCGCGTCTGAGGCTGTCCTTGATCATCGCTGTAGCGAACCCGGACCGTACCCCGGAAGAAGACTTGGCGGTCAGGGGGCTCAAAGAAGCGTAAACCCTGCTTGGTCAGTTTGTCTTCTTTGATTGGGGTTTGAATGGCTAGGGCTACGCGCTGGGTCTGATTGGTAGTGTTGTGAAGTGGCAATGTAAGGTTGTATTGCACCCCGTAGTTGCCGTGGGCGCGATAGGCAGTATCGGGATAACGAACCAGCATCGGCGCACTCTGCACTTGGCCCGTGCCCAAAGTGCCCCGGTTCAGAGTGCTGAGCCCGTAGGAAAATGCCTGACCCCGTTGAGGAATGGTCAAGGCTGAGGCGCTAGGGCTATCGGTGATCCGCGCCTGCCATTGCGAGCCCAGGGCAATACCGGCCACCCGACCATAGAAAAACCGGCTCACCGTTGGATCTGTCGCCGCTTCTAAAGGCGAGGGTGGTAAATCTCTCGGGGAGGCTAGATCGCCCTCATCCAGTAGGACTTGCCACTGCTCTAGGGTGGGTACACGCTCAGTACCGTCAGCTGCCAGAGGAGCATACATTGCCAGGCTGGCCAGGTAAACCGGAGCACTACTCCACAGGCGCATCATGGTCGAGCGGCTGTTAGAGCTGGGAATGGGCAAGTTCACCAACATTTGACGGCTGTGAGCAGGGATCACTAAACGCGAGGGCCAATTGCCCTGCCGCCGCCCCCGCAGCACATCACTCATGGCGCGGCTGCCCGGTCCCGCGTAGACTCTGCCCAGCGGATCTTCTAGGTAGGATGGCAGATCGATAAAGGGCGCATCATGAGTACTGAGATAGCTGGCCGCCTGCATCACTTCTACTGTGATCGGTTGTGAGCTGGGGTTCTCGATGATGACGCCAAAGAATAGCGTGCGCGCATCGGCTGTTGTTGCCGTTCGCGCAATGTGATGCGCAAACACATCGAACCGACCCTGTAGGGGGGAGTTCAGATGCGCAGTAGCGTGACGCCTTGACTGAGACGGGAAAGTAGAAAGCAAAATGCCTTCAGTCTGCACCACCTCTGGGCTGTTGCTGTTGAATACGGGCACGGTATCCAACTGGCCTGGTAAGGTGCGCACCTCCTGAAGCTGCAAAACTTCCTGAGGCGCAGACACAGGTACAGACAGGGCGGTGGGCACAGGTGCAGCCACAGGTGTAGCAGGCACCACGAACAAGGTCGTCGGCAAAAAAGGCAGCATGCTGGATGGCACTCGCTCACACCTAACAAGGGTCTGCTGTCACAGCCAGACCCTCTTCAATCGACTGTGGTCAGTGTATAGCAAGATACCCATGACTAGGCGTTATTGACCGGCTAATTCTCCATCTCTATCGAAGCTTCAAATTGCCAGTTCTGGGTCAGCTCTAAAACAGCTCTAGAGCAGCTCTAAACCAGTTTCAGGTCAGTCTGAATTTCACGTTAATCCTGGTTAATCCTTGGGGTTTCTATCTTTAGAGGATGCTTAGCAACTGAGCCAGGCTTACTATCCAGCTAGAAGTAGCCCCTAAACCTGATGGAGGGTAATCCGTGCCTGAGGTGCAAACGCAGTTGCTGCAAACGCAGCCCATCCACACACCCAATTGGGTTAAGCATGCGGTGTTCTATCAAATTTTCCCTGACCGTTTTGGGCGCAGTCCGCGTCGGACGCAGCTTACGGCCCTAGAAAGTTGGGAAGGTCCACCAACTTTACAAGGCTACAAAGGTGGCGATTTGTTAGGTGTTGCTGAGAAACTAGACTACTTTAAGGATCTAGGCGTCAACGCCATTTACTTTACGCCGATTTTTCAATCTGCTAGTAATCACCGCTATCACACTCATGATTACTATCAAGTTGATCCCATGTTGGGCGGCAACGAAGCCTTCATGGAATTACTAGAAGCAGCCCATCAACGCGATATTAAGGTTGTCCTAGATGGCGTGTTCAATCATGCCAGCCGAGGTTTTTTTTACTTCCACGATATTTTAGAAAACGGTCCTTATTCGCCCTGGCTGGACTGGTTCGTCATCCATGGTTGGCCGTTATCAGCCTACGACGGCTCGAAACCAGCTAACTACGACTGCTGGGACGAAAACCGAGCATTGCCTCGTTTCAACACCGACAATCCTGAGGTGCGCGAGTACATCATGCGCATCGCTGAGCACTGGATCAAAGTCGGTATTGACGGCTGGCGGTTAGACGTGCCCTTCTGCATCACCACGCCCGGCTTCTGGCAAGAGTTTCGCGAGCGGGTTAAGGCGATTAACCCTGAAGCTTATATCGTCGGCGAAGTCTGGCGCGATGCACGTGAATGGCTAGATGGCAGCCAATTTGATGGCGTGATGAATTACTTGTTTACCGCACCCACAATTGCCTTTACAGGGGGTGATCGGGTGATTCTCGAAACTGTCAAGGACCGTAGCTACGAGCCTTATCCTGCGCTGGATGCCAAAGGCTATGCCCAAAAAATTGCTGCCCTCCTAGAGCTATATCCCTGGGAGATTCAGCTTACGCAACTCAACTTGCTGGCCAGCCATGACACCGCTCGTCTGCTGAGCATTGTTGACGGCGATGCAGCCTCAGTGGAACTGGCTACGCTGCTGCTGTTGACCTTTCCGGGTGCCCCCAGCATCTACTACGGCGATGAAGTGGGTCTCTTGGGTGCTCTAGATCCCGATTCGCGCCGCAGCTTTCCGGCTCCGGACCAGTGGAACCAGGATGTTTTGGCGTATCACCGTAAGCTGATCGCACTGCGTCACGAGCACCCAGCGCTGCGGACTGGCAGCTACCACACGCTCTACGCTGAAGGCGATGTCTACTGCTTTACTCGAATTTTGGACAACGATCGGCTGCTGATCGCAGTAAATGTGGGCCTGGAGGCGCAGAGTGCCAGCGTTCAGGTAGCCCCTGAATTGCAAACCCTGCAACCGCTCTACGGTCCAGGCCAAGCTCAGCTGATGTCGGAAGGGCAGTGGCAGCTAACCCTGCCACCCCGGACTGGTCTGATTTTAGGAACCTGAATGATTTTAGGAACCGGAAACAGAGGCAGCTTCAATCACGGCTCCTGGAAAGTTGTCCGCTAACCACTGCGCCTTTTTCTGCTCGGCAGTTTTTAGGTCTGGGTAAGCAGCAACTTGAACGTAAGCCTTGCCGTCAACCGTGCGCTCAAAGGCGTCAGGAGCCAACTTCCTTGCCTGTCGTAGTGTGCGGTTGTCGTAGCGGGGCACTAGCAACCGGTAGACCGTCTTGGTGTTGGGCGGCAGAGGTTGAGGCTTATCGCCTCCTGCCGTTCCTGTCAGCACACTGCGGTAGGCCCGAGCCCGCTGAGCGATCTGCTCGGCTCGGTCTAGCGCATTGACAATTTTGCGGGCCCGAACAAAGTCGTAACTGCCAGAAGCCTGGCCGAAGTCGCTGAGCTTGTAGCCCGTGAAGGTGCCCTTGAGCATGCCATTGACTAGAATTTCCGAGGCCACGCGGGGATCAGAGGCGAGAGTCGGATTATTAACCAGGTCCAGCTTTAGAAAGTCGGTGTACTTCTGATAGTTCACGCGTCCTGTCAGTTGTACAAAGCCACGCCCCTTATAGCGTCTGCCATCACCTGGTTGCGTATTGCCTAAGTCGCTGCGGCCCTCATATTGGCTACCATCGGCGATCTCTTCCATCCAACGACCCAGGTGAGACTCGTGCTCGGCTGTGGCAATCACATAGGCAACGTAGTCGGGGTTAACGACGCTGTACTTCGACAGCGACGCCAGAATAAACGGCAAGCTCAACCTGGCATAGGACTGCATCTGCTGGGGCACCTGAGCCAGCAAGACTTTGCCCAGCACATCCAGTTCTTTAGGCTGGAGGACTGGGGGTTGGGGAGTTGGGTTGGGAGTAGGAGTTGGGGTGGGCTTCGGATCCGGCGTTGGTTGGGGTGTTGGTTGAGGTGGAGTTTCGAAGGCTTTGAGGCGAGCCCGTACTGCCTGGCGCAGGGTGGGCAATTGGCTGTAGAGCCAATCACCAGGGCAAGCGGTCGCTACAAATTCCCGGTGCCCAACGATCTGGTTCGGGTCTAAGCGGCAGCTCCGGCAGAGGTAGGCACAGAGACTAACGAGTTGGTCCCATTGAGCCTGGGGCATCTTGGCAACCATAAAGTTGCCTTCGTTCTCAATACCGGGCGACTCATTGCCAAGGGGCGTCCCCGCGTGAGCACCGCGCACCGATTTACCCTGCTGCGCAGCGGCCCAGGAGCCTTGCCGGCCTTCGAGCAGAAAGCCACCGGTGGAGTTGAGGAAGTTATGGCCCGAATCGAACCAGCCCTTGTTGTCTAAAGCGTCAGATTGAAGCTGGCGTGCAAATAGTTTCGCCCCATCTAACGTGCCACGTGAGGTGTTATTGGTGGCAGTGTGGTGGACGACGATGTATTTGGGCGTTGTCTGTGTGGAGGGACCGTTAGGGGCACGGGCTCCCCACTCGGTTGCGGTGATAACCCGAAGGTCAAAGTCCATGGGGCAGGAGCGGACAGGGTCTTCTACAGGGTGCCACGAATCACTTTGCAGACAACAGGCTAGCCTAAGTTTCTAGCCGTATCGCACGATACTTTCAGTCCTCGCTAATACTCAGTCCCCAGCCTTCAATCTCTGACTCCAACCTCTAGTCTCTAAAAAGTCCGAGCCGTGCGCACGCCTTGAGCAGCTTGTCGCACGGTCTGAGCACTATCGAGAAATTGCTCAATTGCGGCTAGCAGCAGCGTGCGGTTGGCCTCATTGCTGCGGTCTAATTCTGCCGATAACAGCT
The DNA here is from genome assembly GCF_014696065.1 of Leptolyngbya sp. FACHB-261. Classification (NCBI taxonomy): domain Bacteria; kingdom Bacillati; phylum Cyanobacteriota; class Cyanophyceae; order Leptolyngbyales; family Leptolyngbyaceae; genus Leptolyngbya; species Leptolyngbya sp. FACHB-261. The sequence continues at coordinate 373,548 of NZ_JACJPL010000001.1, forward strand.
CTGCCGCTCGGCGATATGAGCGCTCTAGCCGCCGCAGTTCTGAATCGCCTGAGCGGGCATTGAGCGCGTTCAGTTGGGTCTGGATCTGGGTCAAAGCAGCCAGAGTTTCTACACTGACCACACCCAATGCGCTTGGAGCAACAGCAGTCGCATTTGGAGTTGGTCCAGAAGTCACAGCATCGGGATTAGCAGCACCAGAATTCGTAGCACTAGGAGCTGTAATCGCAGGATTTGTAGTGCCAGGATTCACAGCACCAGGATTGGTAGCACCAGGACTTAGAGCTTCAGGATTTGGAGCTTCCAGTGTACCTTGGGCTGGTCCTGTCTCCGGAATGCCTGTACAAGCATCAGGCGTCGTAGGGCTGAGCACGCCACTGGTACTAGCAGGGCCAACGGCTGCAATCACACTCTGCATGAGACACTCAGCCCGACCAACCAAGGTCTGATTAGCACCACGGGAGCCAGTTGTAATCGCCCCAATTGAGATTTGTTCTCCAATTGGAATGCTAGTCAGGCTAGTGATATTGGTGCCACTGACATCAGACTGAGAGCCGCCCGTCTGTGCTGAACTGGCTGGAGCAGCAACGCCCTGACACAGGGCATAAAGTAGTAAGCCGGTGATCGTGCCCGCCTGTTGGCTCAAAAAACGGTCAAACATCATTCACTCCCAACTCCACTCCCCAATCCACTTCTAAGTGACTCATTCTCAAGCCATTCACTAGCAATTCACTCTCAAACATTGTCAAGGCCAAGCACTGTCAAGGCAGAGATCAAAGCAGAGATTAACGGCACGCTACTAGACCAGTATTAGAGCGGCTTAGAACTGGAAGGACAGATTAGTCCCCAGCACAAAGCGAGCCCCATCTCCTGCCCCTAGAATGTCGCGAAAAGCAGGGGTAATGACCCAATTAAAGTCAGGGAATGGCGTGATCGAAAGGCCAGCCGCTAAATCCTGCCCGGTATACTCCACAATCGCGCTAACTGGCTGGATGACGCGAAAGGCCAGAGCCCCAAACACATTGACTGCACTATTTTTATTAATGATGTCTTCCTCGGTGCGGAAACGCCCGCCACCGGCCCCAATCGTCAATGCAACCCGACTTAAAACGCTATCGAGATCGGGCCGCACTCGGAAAATCTTGGTCACAGCACCGTAAACGCTAGAGCCCAAATCCGTGTCGCCATAGGTCACGAAGCCTTCCCAGCCCACGGCAACCGAGAAGTCATCATTGAAGCGACGAGACACCTTGGCACTCAAACCACCTCGGCCAAAATCATCCACACTGAGCACAGCAAAGTTCAGCTCAAAAGCAACTTTGTTAGGGTCACCGTAACCTACACCCACGGCAAAGGCGCCATCATCTTCCTCGGCATAACGGGTGCGGTCTTGGTAGGTTGCAGCAACGTAGATCGTTCGACCTGAGGCACCAAAGCCAGAGGGAATGCCAATCGTGATCGCTGGCGAGCCTCGATAGATATCGCCAAACGTATTGGTTTCTTCGCTTAAAGTTTGCAGTTGAGCCCGTACCCGCTCGAAGCGTTGCGCGGTTGGCTCAGGTTCAGTTTGCAGTGGTTGCGCAGTTGGAGGCTGTTCAGTTGCGGGCTGGTCTATGCCTGGAGTTGTGGGCTGGTCTCGCGGCGCGGTCTGAGGTGATGACTCAAGTGACGGGGGCCCCGCAGGCGCAGCTTGGGGCGGCTGCGGTTCTAAGGGATTTGCTTGGGCTCGCACGCCAAAATCAGCCAAGGCCCTGTTGGAGGAAGCCCCGCGTTGAGCTTGCAGCTGCGCAGGATTTCCTGGCTGCGCGGGCATAGGCATACCCACTCCCTCTACCAGTTCAGGTAGGCGATCGCTCGGCAGAAACCTCGCGCTGAGAACCGGGGCTGCAGTCACCTCAGACGCAGGCTCCTCAACCACCGGCATCCCCACGCCCTCCACCAAATCCGGTCCAACTGCAACTGCAGTGTTAAACCCTGCCTTGGCTTCAGCTTCTTTAGTGGTTTCTTGAGGGGTGGAAACAGTTTGGGCCTGTAGGGGCAAAGCCATCAGTAGCCCTAGGGACACGCTACCGGCCAAGCCAAGAACCTGAGACCAGATCTGCGACTTGAGATGGCCTTTTATAAAACGCAGCATCTGCCCAATTCTCCCAGGATAACGACGAACTCACACCGAACAGGGGTCACCCCGAAACGAACACTCGAAACAAAGAACAGCTAACGATTTGACTCACTACACAGTTTGGTTATCGGTTTGCTTATCGGTCAAGCTCATGTCCACACTGCTTGGGCACATACATGACCGATATAGCTAAGCGCCGTTAGTCTGCCCCTAGATTAGCGTGCAATGCTTCGAAGTACCTACGCGCACTTTGTTGAGGGGTAAAGTGCCTGAGCAGGTAGGTTCGGGCGGCCTGACCAAGGCGTCGTGACTCACTGGGATTGTGCATTAACGCGAGAATGTACTGGGCTAGGCTAGCCGCATCACCATTATCGAAGGCACGTCCACAACCGCTCATCTGCACCAATTCTCGTAGATAAGAACCGGGCTCACAAATGGCAGCAATCGGACGACCGGCGGCAAGCATGGCATAGAGTTTGCTGGGAACCACTGCCCCTTCCACCCCAGGAATTAGACTCACCACCGAAAGATCACCGCAGGTTAGCGAGTAGGGTAAGGCAGTTCGCTGCTGGTAGGGCAACCACAAACAGCGCCCCGAGTGGCATTGCTCAATCGCCTCGCGGACTCTCCCTGCTTTAGCCCCATCGCCGATAAAGACAAAGCGCACCGGCTCATCGGCCAAGAGCGCCATCGCTTCTAAAAGCGTTTCCAGGTCGTGACAGCGCCCCATGTTGCCGGAGTAGAGCACGGTGAACTCCCGCTCCAGCCCATGCAGCTGAGCAAACCAATTCTTAGTCTTGGGCAACGGTTTGATGTAGTCTGGGTCGGCCCAGTTATGGATGGTTGTGATCCGCGGGCTGCACTCAGGGCAGCGTTGAATCAGCCGATCCCGCATCGCGGTATTTAACACAATGATGTTCTTGGCCTCGCGCCAAACCTGGCGGTTCAGCCAGTGCCACAGTCTCACCAACCCGTGCTGCTCAGACACCACTCCCAGTTGCACGGCCACATCTGGGTAAAGGTCGTAAATCAAGATAGCGTAAGGTCGGTCACATAACCGATTAAGTAGCCAGCCCAGAATCGGCAAATAAGCAGGGGCAGAAGTCAGCAGCAATTGGCCCTGATAGCGCTGGTGCCGCAACAGATGGAGACCAGCCCGAATAAAGAACAGCAAGCCGTTGATCGTCTTGCCCCGAATGCGCTTGGGCGATAGCCGTGCTGCCCGAGTACGACGTAATTTAACGCTGCCTGGTGCGTTGCGGACCAATTCTTCCTGAGCGGGAGCCCAGTCCTCATCGTAGGCATAGCCAGGTTGTCCCGCAAACACCCGCACCCGAATGCCAAGCTTGGCTAACTCAAGTGCTAACTCATAGATCAGTTGTCCGGTTGCAGCAAAATCGGGTGGAAAAAACTGAGTAATGATGGTCAAGTTTTGCTGGATAGTCTTGGGCTGAGTTTGTGCCCAACGCTTATGAATCGAGGCAGTGGATTGCACTCCCTCACTGTCAGGGGCCTCAATGCACCCCTCCTCAGCCTTGAACTCCATCCGAACCACTCCTTTGCGCACACTTTGGGTAGAAGCAAGCCCGTCATACTCAACCGGAAACATCCCGCTTGGCATGATTCAATCGTTACCACTTCTCCCCTAGCTTGATCTCACTTTGCTGGGCAGTCTCCGAAATAAGATTACCCTTGAAGCATAAATTCTGTCTCTCCTATCTATGTAGGGGTAAAGCGTTTTTCAACAATTTTGGTATAGATCTCAGCTAAATCGTGGGCAATAGTTTGCCAAGAATACTCGTTCTGCACCAGTTGCTTACCGTTTTCACCCAGCTTTTCTCGCAGCGCAGCAGAACTCAAAAGTTGGGCAAGGGCAGGCACCAATTGTTCTAGATTTCCATCTACAACCAGGCCCGCCTCCGCCTCGGCAATAGCAGGTGAGATCTGAATTCCAGGTGTAACGATCACTGGTAACCCCGCTGACATTGCCTCTGCAATTGCCACACCAAAGTTTTCTGAGAATGAAGGCAACACAAATAAGTCAGAGCCCTGCAAAACTAAATCCTTCTCTGGACCTGCAACAAAGCCAGGCAGAGTTGTTCGCTTGACCAGATCAAGCTCACGCACCATTTTCTCTAGGTATTCTAGATAACTTGTCTCGCCTGAACCTGCCAAGATAAGATGGAAATCATAGTTTTTCTGAGCGAGTTGTGCTAGTGCTTGCAAAAGCAGATCGGGCCGCTTTTTGTGATGCAAACGCGAGAGAAATAGAACAATCGGGGTCTGCTGATCGATCCCGTAGCGCTGTCGCAACTGTTGCTTAGCTTCAGGGATAGGTTGAGTTGGATCAACTCCCAGAGGCACTGTAATCGTGGGAGAACGGATCCCTAAGCGGCGCACGTCCTGTGCTTCTCCTTCAGAAGTACAGTGAATTGCAGCCGCACAGTTGAGATTGTGTCGCTCAATCAAGGCCGTATAGATCTGCTTTTTTAACTGGCTTTGAGCCAAAGCCCAAGAAGTTAGTTGCCCCATTGTGCGGACCGTGTAGGGAATCCGTTGCCGTCGGGCAATGATACCAGCACAAGTCGGTGCGTAGGAAAAGAGATAGTGACTTTCGACAAGGTCGTAGTTGCGCAGATTCTGCCAAAGCCAGCGGGTAAGGCCCGGCGAAATAATGAATTCTTTTAGACGTGGAGACAGAGGCGAAAAAAACCAGATCGGCACCTGTTCATACTCAATCCGCTGCGCAAGGGGAACATCGAGTAAGTCTGGACCGTGATCATTGGTTGTCACAATCTCGGCCTCTACTCCTTGACCGCGAAGGGACCGAACTAGCTCCAGGACAACTCGGGATGGCCCTCCCAATAGTGGACTGATCGAGGGAATGACATGCAAAACTTTCATCTAGGGCTTCTCAACCGAGATTTTGGAGCAACTCAGCCAGAGTTTTTTGAAATTGTTGCCAACCAAATCGCTCGATGACTTGCTGACGTAGCCATTCCGGCTGATAGATCCTGGGATTAGGATAGGTCCCCTGCAAAACGGTAGTCAGAGTTTGAGCCAGGGCCGGAACATCATCTGGATCGACTAGAACCCCTAAGTCCCCTTGGCAAAGTGCATCAGTCGCGCCATCTTGATTCCCGCCCAAGGTTGGTTTACCACAGGCTAGAGCTTCCAGATAAACGATGCCGAATCCCTCACTTTTGCTGGGCATGGCAAAAACATCGCAAAGGTTGTAGTGGTCGCCCAATTCCTGATCAGGGACAAAGCCAGTGAGGGTCACGCAGTCTTGCAATTGTAGTTGGTCAACCAGTTGCTCAATACGAGGACGGTCGCTACCTTGACCCACAAGCAAATAGTGAACGTCTGGAATTTGCTGACGAATTTCTGGCAACGCCTGCAAAATCTGGTCATAACCTTTGTAGCGTTCCGTCGCGTCAAGCCTTGCAACGGTTAAAATCACAGGCTGCTCTGCCTGTAAGCAATATCGTTTGAGCAGAGCTTCGGGTTTCGATTTAATCTGAAAGCGGTCAGAATCAAAAGTATTGGGTAGCAGTACAACCCGTTCTGGGTCAAGATCCTGCTCTTGCAACAATCTCGTGCGGGTGTAGTCACTGACAGCCAGGATACGATCCGCTCCTTGTAGGCCACGTCTCAGAGCAGGCTTTTGAATATCCCAGGCATCAACACCGTGAGCAACAGCCCAATAAGGAGTTCCTGTCAGTTGCTTGAGCCAGTAAGCAACTACGGTGAAATTGAGATGGGTCGAGAGAATTAAGCTTGGACGTTGCCAAAGACCGTAGCTGGCAAGCTGGAAAGCAAAAGCTGGAGTTCTAAAGCGTAGAGGCCACTGACCAGAAAAATGAAACTGTGTTTGCTCCAGGAAGGGTAAATTTGATGGCTGAGCAGCGTCATGCTTCAGAAAAATGTCGTACTTGCAGTGAGGTCGAAGCTTTTGCAAAGCTTGGATTAGGAACGTTGAGTAAACTCGAATCCCTCCTTTACCGCCTTCAAAAAGATCAGGCACCCACAGGTGAATTTGTGGAGGAATTTTATTTTGGGTCATTAGCTACCTTGATGCATATTCTTGCGAGCACAGTTATGCATACATTGATGCATTAGCATCAGGCAATATAGATGGTCTTAAGGCAAACAAGAGAGAGAGGAAGAGTGGCAGAACTGCGTAAAACTCAAATAAAATTATTGTGGAAGAAGCGAAGAAAAAGTAAGTCAAGAACCCGATTCTTTGATGCAGTAAATTAGTGCTATGGTGCATGATCATCTCCTCCCCATTCACGAGCTGTGGAGATTTCCACACTAGATAAAATATCCTTACAGCTAAAAACAAGCCTAAAAGACCAAATTGGGACAACAAAGAAGCCCAAGTCGAATCGGCAAGAAAAAACGTGCTGCCATGAGCAGTACCAGATTGAACTGTTTGAATAATATTAGAGCCGAAGCCAAGATACTGACCGAATGACAGGGCTACTATGCCAACCTCACCAAGATAGCCTTGAATAATTTCGAGCCTACCACCGTAGGTTAGCGAGTTGGCACCACGAGCAGTTGTGGCATTAATCTGCTGCATGACAAGAAATGTAAAAACGGGCAGGAACAAAAGCAAAATCAAGACTAACGGCTGGCTTCCACGAGAGCTAGAGGAATGGCTCATAGCCAGCACTAATTTCTCTATGATTAATAGGCAGATAACAGCAAGCGCTGCTCTTGAGTCAGTGAGAAAAATCCCTATAGAGCAAGCAAGCAATAAAATATAGCGCCCCTTATTCCAAGGCAGTATGTACAAATTGACGTAGAAGATAAGAGCTAAGAAAAGAGCCATTGAATTAGGCTCAGTAAAGGTTCCAACTGAGCGGATAATCCCACGACTCAGCCAGGACACACCGTTATTAGCAAAAGCACTTTGGCGTTGCAGAAGTGCATAGATAACTTGAATTACAGCAACAATATTGGTTGCCTCTAAAACTGCTCTCAGGTAGGACAGATTTAAGTGACGATGGCAAAACACTAAGATACTAACAGTAAAAACAATTGGCCTTAACGACATCAAGATAGTAGACAGGCCCAGTTCACTCGTTACACTTCTTGCAATTGCCAGTCCCAAAACAGCAAAACAGAGAACGTAGCTAATATTTAAATCAGGAACCCAGAAATCATCTTTGCGTCGAGTAGAAGCAAAACTCAGGCTACCAATTAGCAAACATAGAGCAAATAAGTCCTTTAAGGTCTTTTGCCAAAATGGTACGAGAGAGATGTAGCTTGACAACTTATAATACTCAGGGTGCCAATGCCCATTCAAAGCATAGCTTGCTACTGGCCAGTAAGTTAGTGCAGAGCTAGCAACGATTAAAAACAGCAGTACATGTAGAATAACAGTAGTTCGACGAAGGGAAATGATATCTAACATCAGGCACGGCTTTGCAAGTACGGTAGCAAGGTTTGGATTACAACGGACCAATCGAGATGCTTATAGTAGTAAGCTTGGCTGTCTTGAGCAGAGCGATGCATTTCGGGAAGACACTCCAATGCAGTCAAGACACTCTGCTCGAAGGCAGAGTAGTTGCCATCCTCAACCAGTGAGACACTTGGTAACTGGCGCAGGAAAGGATCGGTCAGATTACCATCCGTACCCACAACAGGTAAACCATGTTCTAGAGCTGACATGAGGGAGGTTCGTTTAGCACTCAGACCGAACTCGTGAGGCATCAGGAAGAGATTGGAGATTTGCAAGTAATGGGATAAGTCTCTTTGGCTTAGATACTTAAACCGCAATACGGAATTTTGATTAGCAGTTTGGACAGATTGTGCACTTCCTAACAGTAACCAAACAACAGAGTAAGTAGAATTCTTTAAACCTTGATCTAGCCTAAGCACCCAATCTTGCCAAACTGATCCACGACAACCGAACAAAGCGAGAACAGCTTGGCTTTTCTCAATTCCTAGGCTCTGGCGCAATACTTCTCTTTGCTCTGTAGAGATTGACTCTAGGGGAATATTGCTAGGAATTGGCAAGTAGTGAAACTTTTGATCTGCTTGACTGAAGCGCTTCAGTCTTTGCAGATAAACTTCAGAGCCACAGAAGACGTGATGGCTACTACGAACTAAGTGCCTTAGAACATACTGCTGCCATATGCCCAACAGCCAGGTGCCTGGATACTTAATAAACCAGGAATAGGTTTCGTGAGCAATCAGGAGAGTTTGAAACCTCTGACTACACTGCTGCCAAAACCGAGCTAATTCTAAGTTGAATCCCTTAGGGGAGTAAAGCCAAGGCGTGTATTGCAGAATAACAGTTTGAATCTTTTCCGATTCTAGAAGATCTAAAAGCTTATCTAGACCATTTTGAGACCAGTTATCAACATACGGCAGAATGTGAAACGGTTCAGTTGCAGAATCACAACCTTGCTCAACTAGCAACTTGGCTGATAAGCCAACTTCCCTATAAAGATGGCTAGCAAGGTTAACCGAGTAATCGCCAACCCCACAGACATGAGGTAAAGTTCTACCAGTTATAATTGCTGTCTTTGCAAATGCCCGAGACCTATTCATCAATCGTTATTCTTCTCGATAGTTGCCTTTTAACTTTCTGAAGTTGACACGAGACTATTGTTTTGGCTAGCACTTGCAAGCCATCCATACTTCCACTTAATTTCTTGCTGAGCAGGCTTCTCTCCTCGGGCAATACATCCAGTTTTAGAAGCTGTCCATAGCAAGAAAGCAATCTCTTGGTTAGTATTTTGCGAATGGCACTATCATTCGTCTGAGCGTTCTCTAAAGCCCAAATTGTTCCTCGTAAATGTTGTTCTCTCTGACGAACGGTGTACGACTCTGAATGCACCCTGAATCGCATTAAGTAGCGGGGCAGAAAACCGAATCGAACTCCTTTAAGAAGCAAGCTTGTAAAGAAGTGTAGATCAAAGGCCCCAAAAGCTTGAGGCGAAAATGGACCATACTTCTCCCACACAGAACGTCGTATTACACAAGCTTCTAACGGAATCGAATTCCATTTAATCAGGTTGTAGATGTCCGTATCATTCAGTATTCCGTTCTGTAAGTGATGTCTGCCATAACGTTCTGTCATCCGATGGCTTGCTTCTAGATCAATTTGCCCAGTTTGATCCATAACATATTGATTGCAAAAAACAACCTCGCAAGTTGGATGAGCATTCATGAACTCCAGCATCGACTCTGCGTACTGACTCTCTAAGATATTGTCATCAGCGAGAAAAGCTAGATATTCACCTTGGCAAATATTGGCAGCCTCAGACCAGCAAGCGACAATACCGGGATCAGGAACTAGGCTTCTGTACTTAATCCAGCACCACTTAGGGTCAGAGAAATTAAAGCAGCTGCCTCCGTCACAAACTACAGGCTCAACCCGATAGGATTGGAAGGCGATAGAGTCCAAGCACTCAGCTAGGAAAGAATTTCTACCAAAGGTAGGGATGGCCACTGATAAACTTTGACTAGGCATTATGCTGAGAAATAAACTTCAAGAAACTGCCTTGCACGCCTGGTCGTTGTATTGCTTTCAATCCATTTAAACGTCGCAGTATAAAGTTTCTGATATTCGTCTTCTGTTATCGTATTAATCCTTTCCATCAGCTCAGTATAGCTATGATAAATGATGCAATTTGATTCATTTAATCCATGAGGAGCACAAGTTGCTGGTTTTAGATCAAGATCCCTGAAGCAGAGAACGCAGCCGTTGGCTGCTAGCTCATAATGACGGAGACAGTCCCAGCCAGCACGCTTTGTAGTAATACCAAAACGTGCCTTGCTTAGATCCTCATAGTATTCCTTTTCAGAGGTAAAAGTATGTTTATCCGAGCCAGTGGCTGAGAAAAATGCTCCATCAAGATAACTAGCAACTTCCAGATCAACAATATGAGTTGGAAATTGTTTTGTTTTGCTTTCTATACCAGTTCGCCAAATTTTTTCCTCAGGAATAGAAAAACCAATAGGTATCGCGTTATTAGGAATAGGTATCCACTTGCGTAGCCAGCGTGGCAGAAACCGATCCAGGCTGTAGGCAGCTCCCTCAGGCATTAGCTCTCGTTTGAAATACCTAGTTTTTGATGTAGGAGTAAGGTAAGTCCAAGGATAATTTTTAAGCCGCCAGCCTAAGGAGACAAAGGGGAAAAACGCTGGGGTGTCTTGCCCATCTAGTATTGCCAATTTTTCGGGAGAAACAATAGTAGACAACTGCCAAAGCAAGTCCCACTGATTGCAGATATCTGCAACCACAATAATATCGTAATTATCCAAGTCTTTATGCCAAAAGTAGCGAGACTCTGCAAGGCTGGGAATCTCTTCAAGAAGACCGTAAAGAGTGAATCCGTAACCGCGCAATTTGGACTGAATACCATCCGTCATTGGAGCATACATGCTGTCGTAACGGGGGACATCAACACAGTTGCTCCCTAAAAGCTTTCGTAGCCCATGAAATAGAGTCTCCGCTAAATAGTTAGACTGATTGCTGTGCAGAAATAAAACCTTAGTTTGACAAAAATTCTTTTCTGTTTCTCTAATCATATTTTGAGCTTTTTATCTAATGCGTCCCACTATTTCCCCTGCTCGGCTCCACCGCATTAGGTCACATAGAAAATCACGAGAACTCGACCAATGGTTCGGAAGTCTCTGCTCAACTTTCTTGCCAGTTAGCAAGTTGAGCCAATCTTGGCAGATAGTCTGTTGATTAAACCTCTTGCTAACGTACTCTCTAGCTGAACGGCCATTCTGCTCAACCGCATCTATATTAGACAATCCATTTAGTATGCAGTCACCAAGCGACTCTATGGATCTTTGAGAGGTTAAGGAACCAAAAACCTTAGCGTACACTGTTTCTTTGAGTCCGCCTGCTGCAACTGAGAATACTGTTCGCTCACAGGCCTGTGCCTCAACTGCAGCAACGCAAAAGGTTTCAAGGCTATTCCAGGAAGGATTAACCATAACTGCCCAGGATTGAGCAATCTCCTCATGCAACTGTATAGGTGGTAATGCTCCCAGAAATTGAGGTTGGTAAGATTCCGATAGAGCATTGAGCCAGGGTTGAATTTTTTCTGTTTCAAAATTCAGTTCTGCAATTCCTAACGGACCAACTACAGCAGCACTACCCCTATGAATGCCAATATTGCCAGCGATTGCTAGTCGCAAATCAACTTTTTGTCTTACTAAATAAGACCATACCTGCATTACCTCTGTGAATCCTTTGGTTGGGGTAATAGCACCAATAAACAGCAGTTTTCTCTGGGTCTGAGCTTCTACAGGAGAAAAAACAGAGCAGTAAGAATTATAAATAACAGCTATCTTGTCTTGCCACCCCTTGAGCGCTCGGTAGATATTGGCATGATACATAGAAGGAACCACAATTTTGGCCCCCCCCTTTTGTAAAAAGCTGTGAATGAAGTTCCAAGAAGTTTGGTTTTGCAGCCAGAGAACAGTTTTTGCTAAAGCTTGATTGCCAAAAGTTATTGATGTATTGTTCCAGTGAGATTGATGGACAATTAGATGGTCATACTGTGTAGCATCTACCTGCTTATGTTGAATACAAACAATGGTGTCACTATGTGGAACCTCTGAAGCCACGCTTAGAGACACATCCACGCCACTACTGGTTAAAAGAGACGCTAGCCTAACAATTGAGCCAATTGTTCCTGAACATGGAATGGTACCATCTACAATGCCATTAACTGCAGTGAGTTCAGGGTGAACAGTTGGTAGAGCAATCAGAATACGCATAGGTTACGGTGCAGCCCGTTTATCTAATTTAGATTGCTGGCGCCGACTCAGGTATAGCCAAGTCAATGGAATTCCAAATAGCAAATCAGCTAAGGACACAAGAGCAGATTTTGGACGGCGGTAATATAGCTTACGCAATAGATCAAAAGCATGAAACTTGTAGCTTTTTACTATAAAGATAAAATCTCCCTTAGGCTTAAGCACTGTTTTATGCTTGCTAACATGATGAGCCCAGGCAGAACAGCGTTTAGGAATTCGAGTAACTGCGTCTCTTAAGGAAGTGAGCCGCACAGGATGAAAAACCCGTGCAGTTGAGACAAAAGTAATTGGAGTTATAGATGCTAGACGCAGCTTCAGGTCCTGGTCTTCGTGAGCGGCAAGGGGGTAACTAGGGTCAAAGCCTCCAACTGCTTCGAACAGAACTCGCTGAACTGCAATGTTAGCAGACCAAAAATAATCCCCGGTCAAGTTGACCGGACATTCTGCTAAGTCTTGATTTGGATCTCCCTCTGGACATATTGCACCTTCCAGGGCTAGAGCAGCTCCGTTCAGGCTCTTTGAAAAAGCTTCCAGCCAAGTCGGTTCTGGTAAGCAATCATCATCAGTAAAGACTAGCCATTTACCTTGAGCGTACTTTGCTCCGTTGTTACGATTAGCAGCTGGCCCTTTGTGTGGACCCGTAACCCATTTAGCCCAAGGATAACGCTCTTGAATTAAAGCTTCAGCAGTGAAAGCTTGTCCATCATCAGTAACAATGACTTCATAGTAGGCTACTGGCAAAGTTTGGATCCCTGGCGCGAGACGATCTAGGCACTTGGTCAGTAAATTGTTGCGCTGGTAGGTTGGAATTACTACTGAAAAGAGCAAGCCAGCCATTATGCTTCCAATAGAGTGTGTAGGGCTCGTTTGAAGCGTCGAGCGATTGTCCGAGCTGAGCGGCTATTTTTGCGCTGCTGTTGACTCCAAGCTTTAACTTGTTCGTCCCATTCTGCTTTTTCTGCTTGGGTAAGGAAACTGTAGAAAATATCGTTGATTGGACGTGGCCTATCCATTGGTGTCCCAGCCCAATGAATCAGGTAAGGTTTTCGTTGAAGATCACTCCAGTAGGAATTATACTCACTTGGGTAATCACCGGCCCAAGTAGACTCCATCCTAATAGGAGGTAGCATGAGATTGGTAACAGAGACATTAGATAAAAACACTAGTAAGTTCAAACCGGGTTGATCAGGCAGTGGAGGCTGAACACAGGTTTTAACATACTCAGGCTGCATCGCTACTGACTTAAGTTGCTCAACCGAGTAGAGAGCAGAGTCGCAAGCAAACTGGCCCGAATTAAATACGTGCATCTGCCATGTCGTACTCTTTTTAGCAAATATCGCTTTAGAAGTTTCTGTATAAGTGTGGTTTGGATCGCGCCAGTGGCCACAGGAGGTAATAAATTCCAAATGCGATTCCAACACATCTTCAGGATTCTTCAAGAAGCAAACATCTGCATCGACAAATTGGTAATTTTCTACTGTTAAGCATTGATATTTACGCAGTGCTCGGTGGGCTTTCTGTTCTTCCAGCCAATCTAAAATCTCAGGCATTACCCACCATTTGGAGCCCACTGGAAGTTCAAAAAGGTTGTTGTCATAAGGGATAACCCACAATGGAAGTTGGCAACCGGCTGCTCGTAAAGAGCGCTCCATTGCCAGGAAACGCAAACGGAATTTTGAATTCGCTAGAGAAATAATTTTGTCAAGTTTCACGAAACAATTCCTGCACAGGTTTTGATCATTTCTAGGTAGTGTGGGAGTAGTTTCTCCCAGCTAAAGCGCTCATAGACACTTTTTTGACGCGAATAGCGCTTAGATTCTTGCTGATCTTCTAGCAACTGTTCTGAAATTGCTTGGGCTAAGTTTTCTGGCAAACTCAAGTCACGCAGACAGCCGTCCTCTCCCAAAACGAAACGTGTAATCTCACAATCGTGAGCTATACAAGGTAAACCATAGGACATTGCCTCTAAAAACACACGGCCAAATCCCTCTCCAAGAGAAGCAAGGATAAACAGGTCTGAAGCTCGATAATAATCAGCAATTTGGTCGTACCGGACAGTTCTGACGTCAAAATTAGGTTTGTCTAACAGCCTATGCCCTAACTGTATTAGCTCAGGCGATTCTGTTTCCAACTGACCTAATAAGAGAAGGTAAGGACGCGGCTCAGGTAATGAGGCAACTTCATGAATGACATAATCCATTCTCTTATGAGATTTGTTAATCGCACCTACCGAGAGGAGCACTGAGCGATTTTCAGGTAGCCTAAGCTCACCGCGTAAAGCGCATAGCTCAGCTGAATTCAGGGGCTTGTTAGGGGAATTTTTGATTCCGTAGGGGAGAAGGCTCTGCTTCTCTCGCGGTACTCCTATATCCAATGCCGCTTGTAAATGCGTAGGTGCAACTTGCTGAGCGTGGTCCATACGATGGATGTAGGATGGTGATAAGGGGCCACCATTTGAGTATAGGAGCTTAAATTTTTGTCGAGCCAACCGCCGCCAATGCCAGAGTAGATTGCCTAGAGCACCATCACTGAAATAAATAACATGGGGCCTACAGTCATAAATATGAGGTAGCAAACTCAAGAAAAATGAGCTTTGTTCAATAAAATGTCCATCTCTTCCAGCTGCTTTACCAAGCTGGGTAGCGGCCCAGCCATCCCGAGCTAGATTCCATAAAGCGACCTCTTTTGCTCCCAACTCGCCAGCTCCCTTAAAAAGGGTAATATCAAGAGATCCATCTGCCTGCAGCGCATCGAAACACTCCTGTGTAAAAGATTCAAATCCTCGCTTAACCTGACCTAGCCCTGGACAGGCTAGAAAAACTCGAATCATTTATAATTCTCGTTGCTAACGAAGAGGAGTGAGCAATAGAGATCTTGCATTTCTATCGAAATGAAGGAACTATTCGCTGAGCCAAAGCGCGTTTGATCAAACCAAGAAAGCGACGGTCCCTTAGTCCTTGGACTGGAAAATCAATCACAGCCTTCAACAAGTCACCAAGAAGGGTTTCTCTTGGCTTTAGCGACAACTCTTCCAATCTGTTGGAGTAGGCAATGAGGCTATGCAGCTCTCTTCGCTCATTTGGAGACAGAAAGGCTGCATACTCTTGGGCGATTTTGATCGCCTCTATTTTGACTGCTATTCCAGCGCGTCTAGTTTTAGCATCATCATGGAATCGGTAGAAACAGATCGGCTCTTCATGGTTATAAACTGTCGGTTTGGCAAGAGCTATTCTGGCGTACCAGTCCAAGTCCATACAGTAGTGCAAATCTTCCTGCAAGAAACCAATCTTTTCAGCAAAGCCTCTGGCGATGAATACAGACTGAGAAGGAATAATATAGTCTGTGCTATAGAAGAAACGTAGCAAACTCTTCAGTTTTAGATCTCTAACCCCAGTGCTATAGCTGATGGTAGCCTCTTCTAGAGAAAAGCCACTGTAAGCCTTCCAGCCAAAGATAAAATCAGCAATCGCCACATTTGAGCCAGCAAAAAGTGAAAGAGCTTTGGGCAGATAGCAGTCGCTAGAGTTCATCCAGGCAATGTAATCCCCAGTACATCTCTCAAATCCCTTGTTGATAGCATGGGATTGGCCTCGGTCAGGTTCACTGACCCAATAGCTTAACCAAGGCGAATACTTCTTGACGATTTCGGTAGAGTTGTCTGTACTGCCTCCATCAATAATGATGTACTCCAGGTTGGGATATCCTTGCAATAGAACAGAACGAATTGCTTCTTCTAAAAACTGATCTTGATTGTAGCTAGGAGTAACGATACTAACACGAGGCCAGTCGGAACCATCTGGCCTTTTTTCTGGCAGTTTTGGGCTCTGCTCCGTCCACGGCCACCCAGCTTTACCTTCTAGCGGTGGCGGTAAATCTTTAATATCTAGTACGTTACCAACAGTCATTTGTTACTTATTGCCTGATAAACAGCGAGAGTTTGAGCAGCGGTTTTCTCCCAACTAAACATTGTTGCTCTTTTCTCGCCCTTTGCAATTAGCTCATCGCGTTTCGTGGGGTTTTCAGATAAATCGATCAAAATATCAGCTAGGTCAGTTATTGAGTTGGGACCAAACAATATACCAGCATCACCGACGACCTCAGGAATACTGGAGCAGTTAGAAGCGACAACAGCTGTTCTGCATGACATAGCTTCTAAAGGCGGTATGCCAAAGCCTTCATACAGGGAAGGGTACACTAAAGCAAGACTACAGCGATAGAGCTTAGCCAAGTGTCTATCATCAGCATAATTGTAGTGCTCGATAGCATGGGCCAAGTTTAGGGTGGCAACAAGTTGTTTCTCTTCATCATTAAACGCTGGACCGACCACACATAGCATCAGCTCAGGCCGAATACTTATAGCCTTTGCAAGGGCCATGAGTATGCGATCGAAATTTTTGTAGTTATATCGGCTACCAACATAAAGATAGTAGGGCCGAGTTGGCACAGCCTCAGTGCCGTAGGCCAGACTTACATTCATATCTGTAGCAAGATACGTGACTGTCACTCTGTCTTCTAACGCAGGGTATCGCTCAAGCAAGTCTTTTTTCGTATTTTCGGAGATACAGATAATTGCTTGTGCCGCTAGGACTGCTTGGCGTTTCTCCTCGATTTGGTGACCGTCAGGATCCGTTTGCTTTGCGAAAAGCTCGTGAATCATGTCATAAACAGTCACCACAATAGGGCGTTTGACTGTATCGAAGTTTTGTTGAGTTAGAAGCGAGTAGTAAGTTGGATGGAAAACCTCGTATCTTCCAAAATTGGTTACACTTCTAAAGTAGTACTTCTCAAGCCAGTACGAGAGGCGACCAGGACGAAAGCCAAATCTTTTGTAGAAGAAAACCTTGAGGTTTGGATGAGTTGGATAGTTAACCTCACGGTTCTGACAGGTCGTTAGAAGTGGAGTGTAGTCCTCTGGCAACCTACTAATTAGGTTGGCAAAGTACCGATTAACCCCTCCAGCAAATTGGATTGCGTAAATTTGACCGTCATAAAGAATACGCATTTGGGTAGTTCTTGTTTGGGCTAACTACTCAGTGCTACCTTATAAGCCGCAATAGTTTCCTGAGTGCATCTTTTCCAGCTAAATTTCTTTGCTCGCTCTAGAGATTTTTTAGCCATAGATGCTCTGAGTGAGGAGTTGTTATAAACTTCAAGCAAGCTGTGGCACAAGGCGTCAGTGTCAGTTGGGGAAACCATGATACCTGCATCTCCAACTACTTCGGGTAAAGAAGAGGTATTTGAGGTGATGACCGGGATACCGCACTGCATTGCTTCTAAGGGAGGTAAGCCGAATCCCTCGTAAAAGGAAGGATAGACAAAAGCGAGAGCACCACTGTAGAGCGCTGCCAGGTCCTCATCTGCAACATAACCTGTTACAAAAATTCGGTCTTTCAGCTGGCTAGAACCCGCGATTTCACTAAAAATCTTGTCATAGTTCCAGCCTTTTGTACCCACGAGGACAAGGTTCAAATCTTTGATATTCTCTTGCAGAACTAGCTTTGTGAAAGACCGAATTGTGTGATCAATATTTTTGCGGGGCTCTAGAGTACTTAAGCTCAAGATGTAAGGAGTCTCTGGAATACCGTATCTCTTTAAAGAGATAAGAATCTGTTGGGAATCAGGGCAGGGATAAAAAAGATCAGAGGCAGCTAAATGAGTCACGAATACTTTAGAGGGATCAATATCCTCACGATAATTACATAAATCCTGTTTAGTTGCATGGGAAATGCAAGTGACATAGCCGTCCGAATCTAGGCTACTTAAAATTCTTGTAAAAAGGCTTTCTACATCAGATTCAAAGAAATTTGGATACAGAACAGGAATCATATCGCAAATCGTCAAAAACTTCTTTGCTTGTTTTGTCTCTCTTATTTGCTTAGACAAAGGATAGAAAGGAGAATGAATTACATCCGCCCGATTTAGTTCTTCAGGGTGGATTCCCAAAGAGTATGGTGCAAGCAAGTTACTAGCAGAATGTGTAAACCTCCTTGCCACCCTTAGAGAAATCTTTTTAGGTAACGGCGCCTTGCCACCATTAATTTCAGAATTGAAACTTGAAACGCAACCATCTAAAAAATTTTTGATTCTCGTAAGTCTCGGTAGAGAAAGAGAAATTTTTTTAAGTTTAGGGTTGGTTCTCAAATAGTCTAGAGAGGCAGCTAAATCACTGTCAGCACAGAAAGACAAGTCTAATTCCTTCGAATCAGCCAATCCATAAGCGATGTTCTCAGCAACTCGAAAGACTCCTGTGCGAGCACGTGGATTGAGATGGCCGGTTCCAAGAACTGATATATCGTAGATAATCTTCATGCTTTAAGTAGAAGAAACTACTTTAAGTAAAGTAGATGCGGATGCTTTCAACAGTATCTTGCCTAGTTCTCTTTGCTCTTCGATTATTAAACCACCATTTTATAAGAGAAAGAAAAATCTTCGGCGGAACATATTTTCGCCAGTACAAAAACGCAAGTAAGCTAGCCCATAGAAATACATCTGCAATGTGTTTGCCTTGATTCTGATCAGTTTGTTCGAGAGCTGTTATATCTTGAGACTTAATATAGGCATAGCCTAAAATCCATCTATCAGGAACACTATTGAATTTTTGATGTAGCATATCGTTAATTTCGTGATGGACTGCTTCTCTTTGGCTAAGAGTTTTATTACTTGCATATAATCGCGATCCGGCAAGTTTTTTTCTAAGGTAGTAGAATTGGAAGTACTGACCGTAGCGAAGCCATAACTCATAATCCATACAATATTGCAATGTGCTATCTAAAGTGCCTAGGTTCTCAACTAAACTTCTCCGAAAAAACACTGCCGGCTGGCACAAATAGCAAATTTCTACTAAACGCTTATAGTCCCAAGGCTCAGTTGGATAAGCCCCTATAATCTGACCTTGCTCATCAATATGATCAGCGTCTCCGTATAAAGCTTGGACATCTGGATTTTTCTCAAATATCTCCCTTACTTCTTCAAAAGTATTTGGGTAGTAAACATCGTCAGAATTTATCCACGCGATGATATCCCCTGCCGTCATCAAGATTCCTTTATTAACCGCATCAGCTTGGCCCTTATCGGGTTCTGATATCCACTTTATATGTTGATTGTAATGTTGCAGCACCCTTATTGTTTCATCTTTACTACCCCCATCGCAAACTATGTACTCATATTCCTCTTTGGGAAGACGTTGATCTAAAACGCTCTGTATGGTTCTCTCAATGAATTGTCCTTGACAAAAAGAGGGGGTTATAACGCTGAATCGTAATCTCATACATTTTTTCGATCGAGAGCACAGACCACCTTCAAAGTCTCAGTAATCTAACGCCCTGCTGCGAGTAAAAATTCCATCGACTTGTAGTATTCGTCTATCATCCGGATTTTGAAGCTGATCGTAATTACCTCGATACTGAAATCCCAACTTCGTTATGAGCCGATACATTTCATCAAAAAGCAATTGATCCTTATATAGCTTTTCAATAGATAATTCAATAATGAGAGTGCTTGCTCGATTAATTACACTCATGCCCCCTGAAATAACTCTGTCTTCAAATCCCTGTACATCTATTTTGACCAAAATTGGTTGAGGCAGGTCTAGACTACTTGCAATGTCATCTAACCGAAGAATCTTAACTTTTTGAGGTATTACCTCTTTGGTATAGGGAAAGCATTCTTTATGTAAGTTTTCCATAGGCAGAAAAGAAGAGGATGGCGAGAATTCATTGGAATAAATATCTATTTCTCCCGACTCGTCTCCTAGAGCCACATTAAATACTCTGAACTGTGGAATGCCTTTTGCTTTAGCGAACAACTCCTCATAGCAATCTTTCAGAGGCTCAAATGAATAGATTAATGCTTCAGGTAATGCTTCATGAATCTCTTGAGCGAATTGTCCTATGTTTGCTCCAATGTCGATTACTGTCTTGACCCCAGTAGACTTTAACCATAGCTTTCTCTGCTCTGCTTCGAGCGTCAATCTATGCTGCTCAACGATTTGTTTATGTTGTTCGGCAATTTGCCTTTTTTGCTCCTCTGTTGGAAGGCGGTGCAACTCAAGGCCTAACCAATTCAAAGATTTTTGAATGAGAACTTTAGGTACCATCTTCATTTGAAACTTGTAAACCTGTCCAATCGTTTAACTCTTTGCAAGCCTTCTAAATTCATTGTCCTCAATTTCACTCGAATCTGTATCATTGAGAGTAAGTGGCTCCTTCAAGCTTCTTAGGGTAAGCTCTAAGGAACCATATCTCCACGACTGAGGCAAAACTCGCTTAGCAGTTCTTGAAGGTGTGCGAACAACCTCAAACTGAAGGCAATCTTCAACGCGATCGTAGTATCTCACATCGGGCAAAGTGAGATCTAAACTGATCGAATACGTACCAACTGCAAGCTGCTCTGTTGACAGAGTAAAAGAAATTCGATTTAGTCCAGACTTAAGCTCAACAAGTTTAGTTGGATCTAATGCTCCAAAGGAACCGTACCCTACAGGACTTCCCATACCATCTGAGAGGCGAAGGTCCAAGCTGACTTGTTTTGGCTCATTAGTAAACACTTCAACATCAATTCGAACCTTCGAGTCCAACAATTGGTTTATAAACTCTAACTGGCCTAGGACTAAAGTTGGATTACCGTCTACCTGTCTCTGACGAGCGAAAGAGTTAGCAGAGGCATTTTGCAAATAGTTTTGTATTGCAGAAGTGGAGGTTTGATCTGATAGTAAAAGACCTTTCTGTAGAACTAGACAACGCTCACACAACGTTTGGATCACACTCACATTGTGGCTGACAAACAGAACTGTTCGTCCCCCACTGCGAACTTCTTTCATCTTTCCTAAGCACTTCTTCTGAAAATCAGAATCGCCAACTGCTAGCACTTCATCTACGATCAAAATTTCTGGTTCTAGATGAGCTGCCACTCCAAAGGCAAGACGAACGTACATCCCAGAGGAATAATACTTAACCGGCGTATCTAAAAACTTCTCAACTTCTGCAAACGCCACAATTTCGTCCAGCTTGCGATCAATCTCCCACTTGCGCATGCCCAGAATTGTGCCGTTCAGGTAGATATTTTCTCTCCCAGTCAGGTCTGGATGAAAGCCTGTGCCGACTTCTAACAGAGAGCCTACCCGCCCTCGGATTTCGGCAAAACCACTAGTCGGCTCAGTAATGCGCGAGAGGATCTTCAGAAGCGTACTTTTGCCCGCACCATTGCGGCCAATAATGCCAACGATTTCGCCTTGCTTGACTTCAAACGAAACATCCTTCAGCGCCCAATACACCTCTTCTGGTGAGGGTTCACTAAAGGCCCGTTTTAGATAAGAAAACGGTGCAGCGAGTGAACTCACCAGAGCTTCCCGTTTGCCCTTGGGGATTTTCTGGGCTGCGCCAATGCGGTAGCGCTTGCTCAGATTTTCAACTCGAATAACCGTATCTGACATACTGCTCTGGTACTTAATTCCCCTTAAACCACATCCACAATCGTTCGTTCGGTGCGACGGAAGAAATATGCTCCAGTCACCAGCAACACCAAGACAAACACTGTGGAAATCAATACCGCTAACCTTGGTGGCTCGCCTACCCCTAGCAGCGCCCAACGAAAGCCCTCAATCGCGCCCGTGGTTGGATTCAACCGATAGAGAAACTGCCACCGCTCTGGAATCACATTGGTTGAGTAAGCCACAGGCGTCGCATACATCCATACCCGTAGCAAGTAGCCCATCATAAAACCGACATCACGGAAATACACGGTCAGTGCTGCCGACCACAAGCCCACACCCAATGCCGTCGCTGCCATCAGTGCTAAGAACAGTGGCATAGTCAACGCCCAAGGCGTTAATTGAATGCCATAAAACACCATCATGCCCAGCAGAATAATCAGCGATGCGCCGAAATCAATGAGCCCTGACAACACACTGACCAGCGGCACCACTAATCTGGGGAAATACACCTTAGAAATCAATTGGGCATTGCTCAGCAAACAATTAGCACTGCTACTCGTTGCCCGCATAAAGAAGTTCCACGGCAGTAGCCCACTGTAGGAAAAAAGTGGGTAGGGCAAGCCATCTGAAGGCAACTTGGCAACCACGCCAAAGATCAGGCTGAAAATCACCATATCCACGAGGGGCTGAAGCACAATCCACAGCGGTCCCAGGGCCATCTGCCGATAGCGTCCCTTCACCTCCCGCCACAGCAGAAAATAGATCAGATCTCGATAGTCCCAGAGTTCTTTGAGTTGAAGTGATCCCCAACCCTGAGAAGCCTCGATTCGCAAAACCTGAGTGGTTGCTTCCCGCGACTTCGTCCCTCTTTTGATTCTCTGTTCTGCTGCTTCAGACAATTTCAAAACACTCTCTATAAAACTGGTTCAAATGAATCCCACGACAAAGCCCCCGCAGAAACCTATCAGGGGACAACATTGTTGTGCAGCGCATCTACTGTTGTCAGCGCTTCATTGTAGTCATTGATTACTGGTTTTCCCTGCCAGAGCTCTAGGCCCAGATCTAAGCCCTCCATAAGGGAGCGAGGGCCCGTCTGCTAGGGAGATATTATTATGCTGATACATGGCTAATCTAGGCACAGCCGTAACAAGGGCTTTGACTATTTTCTAAACAACCCTTTGCGGGCTGGGCTAGTGTTCAGGTTCTCCGGCACTGCTTCGCCGTAGTAGTGGTAGTAGTGCTGGTAATAATAGCGATCTCCTGACTCGTTCACCGAGTTGGCAACTACACCCAACACATTTACCTGGGCCAGCGATTCTGATACCTGTCGGGCCATGCCTCGGGTTACTTGGCCTAAGCGAGCTACTAGCACTACACCATCGGTCAAGGGCGCTAGCACCGCTGCATCCGTTAGCCCCAAGGCAGGCGGCGCGTCAATGATCACGTAGTCGTAGGCGTGGCGCATGTCTTCGAGCAGTTGGGCCATGCGTTGCGAATCGAGCAAACCCACCGGATTGGGCGGCAAGGGGCCGGAGGTCATCACCTCTAAACCTGGCACCTCAGACGCCTGCACCCACTGCTGCCAGTCTTCCTCGCGTACTAGGGCACTGCTCAAACCCCGCACATTAGGCAAATCCAGGTAGCGATGGACGCTGGGACGGCGCAAATCGGCATCCACCAGCAGCACCCGTTGTCCCTGGTCAGCAATCACCGAAGCTAAGCCGCAGCACAACGTTGATTTGCCTTCCTTCGGCATGGAGGAGGTCATAACAAAGGTGCGGACCGGGCGCTCCGAGGAGACAAAGCGCAGATTTGTGTACAACGAGCGCAACGCCTCCACATACAGAGAGCGATTGTAGTGAGCGGGCGAAGCGACGGCTCTAGCGTAGCTGGGCCTAGAAGGCGTTTGGGTAGCCGCTGAGGCGGTGTGCAGAGCCGAGCGAGCTTCCTGACGCCAGATCGCCAGGGCCGAGGCCACAGAGTAGGGCACCGATCCCAATAGTGGATGGGGCGTGGCGTTCTTAAGTTCTTCAACCGAGTGCAGCGTGTCGTCCATCTGGTGGCGCAACAGGGCGGCAGCGCTACCCAGAATCGTTCCAGCCATCACGCCCAGGATCAAGTTGCGAGTGTGGTTAGGCGCAAAGGGCTGCTCCGGCAGCACGGCTGGGCGAATTAGTTGCCAGGGGACACCCTCTTGTGCAGAGGAAACCTGCAACTCCTGGCGCACAGTCAGCATTTTTCGCAGGGCTTCGGTTGCCACCTGCACATCACGATCTAGTTCGGTGTAACGGCTCAGCAGTTCAGGCATGTTCTGGAACTGCTGGCGCAGCCGCCCCTCTGCTGTGGTCAAGGCCGAGGTGCGCACCTCTAACACGCGAATGTTGTTTTCGGTCTCTATCAGCTGCTTTGCCAAGTCCAACCGGACCGAGTTCAGATTTTGCTGGGCGGACAGGGCGGGTCGGCTACCTGGGCTGGGCAGATTGGAGCCAAAGCCACCGCCACTTTGCTCAACGGCAACCCGACCGAACAGTTGATCGCCTAGAGTATTGCGGGCTTCTTGATTGAGCAAACCAATCACCTGCTGCCTCTGTCCCAATAGAGCCTGGACCTGGGGGTGGGAGTCCCGGAAGCGATTGCGGGCTTCGGCTAGTTTCAGCTCAGCCTCCTGGAGCTGATCGAGCAAGGCTTGATAACGGGTGGACTGGCTGAGCGCCGAAGCGGCTAGTGCTTCATCGGGTTGAAAGCCCAACCGATTTTGCAGGCTGGCGTAGAGGGTACGGGCTTCTTCAAGTTGAGTCTGAGCTTCCTGGCGACTTTGCTCAGTGCCGGTGATCGAGGTAGCGAGGCTACCGCTTTGTACTTGTGGGTCTACCAGGCTATAGGTTTGGCGGAAGGCTCGTAATTCCGCCTCAGCCTTGGCAACCTGTTGCTGCTGCTGGGGAATTTGGCTCTCGACAAACTTAATTGCCTGACCAATGTTTAGCCGTTGCTGTTGCCGCCCGTACTCCAGATAAATCTTTTGCAGCGTGTTCAGCACCAGATAAACTTCGGCGGGGTCTCCGCTTTCGTAGCGCAACTGGATGACCTGAGCTTCTGGCAGCTGTTGAAGCGTCAGCTGACCAGGCAGCGTTCCTGAGGGTGGGCTACCGGCGAAGTTAGGCAGCTCTGCCTGCAATCGTTCCTGTACCTGTGAGATCACCGAGGGGCTAGTCAAAACCTGCTTGAGTGTTTCAAAGTCATAGCCCCTTTTGACCTGTACGAGCGCATCTGTGGTCGGGTTGCCGCCCCCCGCTTCTGTGGGGATTGCTGGGTTCGCCAGCATGATTTCGCTGGTGGCAAAGTAACGCGGCGGTCGAGTCCAAGTCCAAGCTGCACAAAGGGCAGTCACACCCAAAAAGACGCTGAGGAACCACCAGCGCCGCTTGAGCAAAATCTTGCCAAATTCCTGAGGGTTAAGCTCAGACTCGGAGTTGGGCAGAGAACGACGCACGCCGTCCTGCCGTCTGCGATAGCCCTGGTCGCCGAGTAAGGTTTCCTGATAGCCCACTTCTGACCCTGATAAGCCACTGGCTGTGTTTCGAGATGGGCGCCAATCTTTAGTCACAGGTTTTAGTTACAGGTTTTAGTCAGACTTCAGTCGCAGATATTCTGTTCAGACAGTTTGGTTCAGACAAACGGATTCAGCCAGATGAATCCAGATTGTCCGGACTGCCAACTTGAAAGCAGGAAGAAAAATCGCAGTAGGTTTTGCCCAAGGTTTTCAAGAGGACTATCGCTTGCAAGCTCTTGCAGGGAAGACTCCTGGCAAAGAAGCGATCTCAAGCCTGTGCCAATCTCGTGTGCCCCAATCTCGGTAGCTCAATCTCTCAAACGAACTCTCAAACGAAAAAGACAATCCGAAGGGCAGCTGTTCAGTCATACAGAGCCCCTCAGTTTCCCCTTCGGCAAGGCTCTGGGCAGTGAAAGCCAGTGCTCTTAACGGTCTGGGGTCAGTTTCTACACAAGTATAGAGCCCTTACTCAGTTCGTCAAGGCACCTACCAGTGGTTGCAGGGCAATTGGGTGAAAGAAGGCTTTGGTTTTGCTGGCTAGCTGAATTGTGCCAGGTTTGCCACTGCATTTGGAGGCCGCTACTGTCACTATCTCTAAATATCTGGAATATCTGGAGAAGCTAAGCGAGCAAGAGGAGGGCTGTCAGGTTACAGCCAAATCGAAGGCCACAGGTTATAGATAGGGGCAGGCTAGCCGCATCTGGCTGTTGCTCCGTCTGCCACCCTGTAGAAAGGAAACAGGATGTGTAGAGTGGGAAGGGGTTGAGAATCTGCTGTCACAGCCCTAATTCTTGCGCTGTTTCTGTCCAAGATTCCGTTTTTGTCCGGATGGTGAGACGGGGAAGCGTGAACAACCTAACGGTTACAGCCCCGATGATGATGCTCGCTTGACTTCAATGCAGCAGGGTTGTTGTCCATAAAGTTAAGTGCATCTCTGACCAGCATCCCTCAGGATGCTACCTGCTCATCCCCTCATGAACGGAGCTTGTGACGATATGGAGGAAAAAACTCAGATCACCCGTGACGGTCTGAGGGTACACGTGCTAAAACCGGTCGGTCGGTTAGATATTACATCTGCCTGGCAATTTCGCCTTAAGCTGCAGAATTGTATCGCAGAATACCAACACGTCGTACTTAACTTAGCTCAAGTTCAGTTCATTGACAGCTCCGGTTTGACAGCCCTGGTAGCCGGTATACGGGATGCAGATAAAGTTAAGGGCAGTTTGCGCCTGTGCAATATCAACCCTGTGGCACGCTTGGTGTTTGAAGTAACGATGATGGACACCGTGTTTGAGATTTTTGATGATGAGGCGCAGGCTTTAGCTGCCAGTTTCCCCGTGGCAGTTGAGCGAGAGCAGCCATCCCCAAATCCAGCTGAGTAGCGCGTTTTTCAGAACCTGACTAGGCTGGATTAAAGCAATGGTTCTTTGTAGCCAAGTCGCACCTGTCATCTTCACACCCATTGCGTAGGGTAATAGGCATGGGCCAGTCGGATGAAAAGCTCAAGCTGATGGTGGTCGATGATGAGCCAGATAATCTCGATCTGCTCTACCGTACCTTTCGTCGGGATTTTGAGGTATTACGGGCGGATAGCGGTCAGACCGCTTTAGCTCAGCTAGAGCAGGTCGGTGAAGTGGCGGTGATCATCTCCGATCAGCGCATGCCAGAGATGGGAGGCATCGAGTTTCTCAGCCGCACCGTTGAGCAGTTTCCCGACACGCTGCGCATTGTCCTCACCGGCTATACCGATGTGGAAGATTTGGTGGAGGCGATCAACACCGGCAAGGTATTCAAGTACATCACCAAGCCCTGGGACCCAGAAGAACTGCGTGTGGTCGTTCGTCAAGCTGCCGAAACTTACCGCGTCCTCAAGCAGCGCACCGAGGAACTCAACCGGGCTCTGCAACGGGAATTTTTGCTCAATGCGATCACCACTGCGATTCGAGAGTCGCTGGATGTCAGTAGCATTCTGAAAACGCTGGTTGAGATCGTTGGGCGAACGTTTGGGGCCAGCTGTTGTGTTCTGCGTCTGGTCGAGTTGCAGCCCCAAGGTGGAGTCCGCTTGAGCGCAGAGGCGTTTGAGTATCGCAAGCCTAAGTTGTTAGAAGCGGCAGAGCCGGAAATAGCAAACCTAGAATCAGCCAACTCAGAAACCAGCCCCGAAACCAGCTCAGAAGAGCCCGGCGGTTGTGAAGCTTTAGCGCAGGCTGCTGCGACCACGCTGCTCACTCAGTTAGACGCTTCCAGCCCTTTGCCCCAACAGCTTTCGGTACCCTTGATCCATCGAACGATGCTGCTGGCAGTGCTCTCGATTTATCAAATGGATCTGCCCCGGTCCTGGCGAGCCGAAGATACGCAGCTCATTGAGGTAGTGGCACAGCAAGCCGCTCTGGCCCTGTCTCAAGCCAGGCTTTATCAACAGACGCAAGCACAGGCGCAACAACTGCACTCTGAGTTGGAAGTTGCGCGTCAGATCCAGTCCAATCTGCTGCGTCAGACCTGGCCAGAAATTCCCGGTTTGCGCATTCAGGCTTGTTGCTATCCGGCCCAGGCAGTCGGCGGCGATTTTTTTGAGGTGTTTGTTCACCCTGAAGGTGACGTCTGGCTGGCAGTAGGCGACGTAGCGGGCAAAGGCGTTCCAGCAGCTCTGTTCATGGCCAGTCTGCTGTCGGTGCTGCGCCGCGAAGTTTCTCAGGCTGATGCAGGTTCGCCGGATGTAGTTCTGCACACGCTTAACGAATGTTTGGCTGAAGATCTGATTGGCAATAACCGCTTTATCACCATGCTCCTGGCTCGCTACACGCCAGAAACCCGTGAGCTAACCTACGCCAGCGCAGGACATGTCTACCCCCTGCTGTGGTCCCAGGCTGACCTGAATGGGCAGGGCAAGCCCCGCTACCTCAAGGCAAGGGGTCTACCTTTGGGCATTCTGCCTGTGTGGCGAGGAACGGGCGAAACTTTGACCCTAGAGCCTGGACAGACGCTACTGTTACTGAGTGATGGCGTGACTGAGGCCTCAGTGCAGGGAACCCCACTACGAGAAGCCTTTGCCGCTTCTGCCCTAGACGGGCAGGGCATTGGGCAGGGCGTTCTGTTGGAACAAGACGGCCTCTGGCACTTGCTGCGCAACCTGGCTGCCGGTGCCTTCGATCTCAATCGTCTGCTCGACCAGGTACAGGCGCAAGCAGGACCGCAGGAGGACGACCAGACTCTGCTGTCGCTAGAGATTATCTAGGGACTTTCACAGGTAGGCTCTGGTAGCTCTGGCTGACTGCGTTTCTGGTTGACTGCGTTTCTGCCTGGGCGCTCTGCCGTGGACAGATATCGCTAAGATGCGAGGGAGCCCGCATACGCATTGAACCTGCATTGGTAACCATGGATTACTACATTCCTGACCGCTTCCGCGATAGGGTTGCTCTGCACATCGCCAAGAATTTTGTTGAGTTGCCCAAGGTCCAGCCTGCCCTAATTTTGGGCGTGCATGGCGCTAAAGGTGAAGGCAAATCCTTCATGGTGGAGCGCATTTTAGAAGAAATGCGCGCCTTGACGATTCATATTGCGGCTGGTGAACTGGAAAGCCCAGACGCGGGTGAACCGGGTCGCATGATCCGCGTGCGCTACCTTGAGGCAGCAGAATTAGTACAGGTCCGGGGCAAAGTTGCGGTACTCGTGATCCACGATATCGACGCAGGTGCGGGTCGTTGGGCAGGCGCAACCCAATACACCGTTAACACGCAGATCGTCACAGCCACGCTGATGGCGATTGCCGATAACCCGACCAGGGTGCAACTGCCTGGTAGTTACTCGTCTGAGCCAACAGCACGGGTGCCGATTATTGTGACTGGCAACGACTTTTCAACTCTTTATGCACCACTGACCCGAGACGGTCGGATGACCAAGTTCCTCTGGCAACCGGCGACGGAAGAGCGACGGGAAATTGTGCGGCAGTTATTTAGTGAAGACCGCATCGCTCAGGCCGAGGTAGATCGCTTGGTGGCTCACTTCCCTGATCGGCCCGTAGATTTCTTTGGTGCGATCCGTTCGCGGCTTTACGATGACCAACTGCTCTCCCAACTTAAGAACTGGGGTCTGGAGAACATCAACCTCAAGCTTGTGAACAATGATGGTAAGCCTCCAGTCTTTGACCCGCCCAGGCTAACGCTGGATCTGTTGGTGCATTGGGGCGAGCAGATCGAGCAAGAGCAGAGTGCAATTGACAGTGGTCTATCCAGTGAGTACATGGGGCTCAACCACAGTTCAAGACAGGAGCAACCGAGACAGGAGTCAAACTCAGGTCAGAACTCAAACCGTGGTGCTTCTCGCTCCCTGGAGTACGGCTACGACCGGCCCCGCTTTGGTGAGCGGTAAGTTAGGCGAACGGTGAAGCGAGTAGATTCACTCAAGCGCCTGAAGCCTTTCTCCTGGTGGATGGCAGTGCTGCTGGGTTTAACCGGCTGCATTGGTGGCCCAGTGCGACAAACACCAGGGGTTGATCTCTTTGGTCGGGGGCTGAATAGTCAGCTAGGCGATGAAATGCCTGCCTTCAATTACGACGGCAGCCTCCTGGCCTTTACCTCTGACCGGAACGGCAGACGGGACATCTATTTGTATGACGTGCGCCAGCGACGGCTGTTGCCCTTGCCCGGTTTGAACTATCCGGACTCTGTGCAGGAGCAACCGTCGTTGAGCGGCGACGGGCGCTATTTAGCCTATGTCTCAGAGCAGCGCGGCAAAGCCGATATTTTTGTCTATGACCGGGCTAGCCAGGAGGCTCGGCTGATTACAGGTGACTTTATCGGCTCCGTTGCCCAACCCAGTCTCAGCGGTGACGGGCGTTTGCTCAGCTTTGAGACGAACCGTAGAGGCCAGTGGGATGTAGAAATTTTCGACCTGGGCAACTTAGATCCAGGAGTACAGCCCAAACCAGTTCGCTCTGCACCTAAGGAATCACCCTAATAGACAGAGATAGATGGAGGCTCTAGCCTGAAACGCAACTCTTATTATTAGGCAGGTCATTAGGCAGATAGCGTTGCAGCACTGCCAAGCCTAGTGGCAAAAAGCTGAACCCCCAGCGTCGTCCAAACCCAGGAAAAGCGGCTTGCGACCACAAGCGGAAAGTCCTACAGTTTTAGGCCGGTTATCCCTTTGGATTTGAAATGGGGATGTCTTAGACTGAAGCTTCTGTCAAATTTGATAACGATGCCAGGAGGGTTACGGTTATGAGGGTCCGAAACGTGCAAGGTCTCTCCCAGAGCGAGCAACGCAACAGCCAAAATCCAGCAGAGCCCGGCAGTGCTCTGATGATTTCTCGTCCGAAGCCCACCTGGACAGTCCTTGAAAGCGAAGAGCTATATCGGATCAGCGGCTGGGGAGAGCCTTACTTCAGCATCAACCACGCTGGACATGTCACCGTCTCGCCGCAGGGCGACCGGGGAGGCTCCCTAGATCTGTATGAGTTAGTCAATGATCTGGCTGCCCGCAATTTGGGCTTGCCCCTGTTGATTCGCTTCTCAGATATTCTTGAAGACCGCATCGAGCGTCTGAACGCTTGCTTTGCCCGTGCCATTGCTCGCTACAACTACGATGGCGTCTATCGCGGCGTCTTCCCGGTTAAGGTTAACCAGCAGCGCCATATTATCGAAGCGATTGTTCGCTTTGGCAAAGCTCACCAATACGGTTTAGAAGCTGGAGCGAAACCAGAACTGCTGATCGCGCTTGCCACCCTGAAAACACCCGGCGCGCTGCTAATCTGCAATGGTTACAAAGACCGCGAGTATATCGAGACAGCTCTGTTAGCGCGTCGCTTGGGCCATAACACCATCATCGTGGCTGAGCAGCTTAGCGAAGTGCGGTTGATCATTGAAACAGCGCGTCGTTTAGGGGTTGAGCCAGTAATTGGGGTACGCGCCAAACTCAGCACCAGAGGTATCAACCGTTGGGGCAGTTCCACCGGCGACCGCGCTAAATTTGGTTTAACGGTGCCTGAAATTATTGAAGCCGTAGAGCAGTTGCGCGAAGCTAATATGCTGAATGCATTGCAACTGATGCACTTTCATATCGGCTCCCAAATTTCTGCGATTGCCACGATCAAAGAAGCGATTCGTGAAGCCTCTCAGATTTACGTGAATCTTGCCAAGCTGGGTGCAAATATGCGCTACCTGGATGTTGGTGGGGGCTTAGGTGTGGATTATGACGGCTCTCAAACTAACTTCCACGCTTCCAAGAACTACAACATGCAGAACTACGCCAATGACGTAGTCGCTGAGGTCAAAGAAGCTTGTCAAGATGAAGAGCTGCCAGTACCGACGCTAATCAGCGAAAGTGGTCGTGCTATTGCTTCCCACCAATCGGTATTGGTGTTCGACGTGCTGGGTGTCAGCGAAGTCAAAGCGGCTGAACCCGAACCCGCAGGGGAAGACGATCACTTGGTGATTCGTAATCTCTACGACACCTATTTGTCGATCAATCGCGACAATTTCCAGGAAGCTTACAACGACGCTTTTCAGTTCAAAGAAGAGGCCGTTAGTTTGTTCTCGTTTGGCTATTTGAGCCTGCAAGAACGGGCCCGTGCTGAGCGATTGTTCTGGGAGTGCTGCAAGCGCATTCAGAAGATTGTGCGAGAACTGGATTATGTGCCCGATGATTTGGAGGATCTAGAGAAGATCCTGGCATCGATTTATTACTGCAACCTCTCGGTGTTTCAGTCGGCTCCTGACAGCTGGGCGATCGATCAGCTGTTTCCAATCATGCCAATTCATCGTTTGGATGAAGAGCCAACCGAGCGGGGCACACTTGCCGATTTAACCTGCGATAGTGATGGCAAAATCGATCAATTCATCGACCTGCGCGATGTGAAGCCTCTGCTGGAGTTGCACAAGTGGCGCGAGGGCGAACCCTATTACCTGGGCATGTTCTTGAACGGAGCCTACCAGGAAATCATGGGCAATCTGCACAACTTGTTTGGCGACACCAACGCCGTGCATATTCATTTGGCGCCCGACGGCTACCGCATTGAGCATGTAGTTAAAGGCGACTCCATGAAAGAAGTGCTGGGATATGTCCAATACGACAGCGAGGACATGATCGAGAGTGTGCGGCAAGAAACGGAGCGTGCCCTCAAGGAAAAGCGCATCACCCTGCAGGAGTCGCAAATGCTGCTGCAAAACTACGAGCGCACCCTGAGCCGCTACACCTATCTGGCTTAGCTGGACTTGCATGGGCTGGGCTTAGATTAACTGAGGCCAGCCAGGAGTTGAGTAGAAAAGCTGAACGGAAAAGTTAAACAGAAAACCGTAATAGGGGCGCAGGTCTTGCGCCCCTATTACAATTTGGGAACACAACGACGACGTGACTTTACAAAAAAAACTGGGAGGTTCTGATGGCGAATCTTGATCTTGCAGAACCAGATGTCTTTCAGGGGCAATTCGGCACCTTCACGCTGACGCAGGCGGATCGTTTGGGTGTGAAAGTTTATCGTGGGGCCCTAGCAGTAGCAGCTGCAAGCTTTGCCTTGGGAACCGTGGCTGTGCTCACTCAGGGTCCAACCCCGGACGTCCTCACTCTACTGACTGGACTAT
This sequence comes from Leptolyngbya sp. FACHB-261, assembly GCF_014696065.1. NCBI lineage: Bacteria > Bacillati > Cyanobacteriota > Cyanophyceae > Leptolyngbyales > Leptolyngbyaceae > Leptolyngbya > Leptolyngbya sp. FACHB-261. The sequence continues at coordinate 406,019 of NZ_JACJPL010000001.1, forward strand.
TTGCGCTGTTCTCTATTGCCTTGGGGGTGTCGCTATGGACCATTCATATTTACCTGGCTCCCCTACATCGACTACTGCAAGTGTGTTGGGGCATCGGCTGTACAGCAGCATTGGGGGTTGCCCTGGCCTGGCCTGAGCCGCTCTTGTTGACAATTTATAATCGCCCGCTCACCTTGTTAGGCGTTGGTTTTCTGTTTGTCGCCTTAACCGGGATCTACTTCAAAGAGGCCTTTTGTTTTGCGCGACTAGAAACTAAAGTGCTAACGCCACTGGTGCCTGTCTTATTGTTGGGGCACTTGGTGGGCATTCTGCCGCTAGCTTGGGAGCAAGCCTTACTTGGGATATGGGCTGTGTTATTCGGGGTATTCGCACTGCGTAAGGTGTTTCAGGAAATCCCCCCGGACGTCGGGGACAAAACGGTCTACGAGTATTTACGTCAACGCCAGCAACAGCAACATCAAGAACAAAGCGAGCACGTCACGCCTGAGCAAACCTCGGAGCAATCAGTGTAGAGATTGAGTTAGAGATAGCAAATCTGTAACTCAATGTATAGACGCTGATGTAGGAGGGACAAAAGCGAAACAAGAGTGTTCAGAAACACCCTTTTGCAGCGCCCAGGGCTACTATAAATCTCCCTTGAGTAGAGTATCTGGAGCTGCTCCTATGCAGTATGTTGATCAGCTAGTGAAGATAACTTCACGAAACATAAGCTAGGAGAGAAACATGAACTGGAAAACCCTTTGCCTGATCGCTGGTCTAGCAGCCACCGTATCCCTAACCGCTTGTGCCTCCGGTACTGATGGCGGTGCTGGTGGTACAGGGGGTACGGGTGGTACGGGTGCTGGCGATGCAGCTAGCCCTGTAGCACCAGTTGAAACCCCCGCGGCTTCCCCCACCTGATTTTGGTTAGCCTCAAAGCTTTCCGACAGTTTTAGCCAAGGCTGAAACTGAGTAGAAGGTTTAATGTTTTAGCCTAAGTTCAGGTAGCTTGCAGGCCATATCAGAATTGCTCCTCACACAGTGAGCAGCTTTGGTAGCCAATCTAGTTATCGCTAAGCTACTGGCTCTGATCACTGGCTCTAGATCACTGGCTCTAGACCACTGGCTGAGGTTAAGGGGATCAGGATTCAGGCAGCCACTTGCCAGGCTCGTACAGGGGTTTCATGCCCCAGGGCCCCCCTGAAGTTTGTTGAGATTTGAGTGTTGGCATCAACTGTCCGGCTTAGTTTGGCTTTAGTTTGGCATCTTAGGTATTCAGGCTTTTAGACAGTAGCAGTGGCACCCACTAACGCACTGCATAGCTTTTGCGAGTTGCTCACCCAGCCAAAAACGCCTCCCTGCATTTTCACCATGTTGATAGCGGCTTGGTGGTTACCTTGATCAAAGGCACCGCAGCAGTCTTCTAGCAGTAGGCAGTAGTAGCCTATGTCGTTGGCAACGCGCATGGTGGTGTGCACACAGACATCTGTAGTTACTCCAGAAAACAGCAGGTGGCTAATGCCGCGGTTGCGCAGAATCAGGTCTAAGTCAGTTTGGTAAAAGCTGCCTTTACCCGGCTTATCCAGAACAATTTCGCCAGCAACAGGCTGCAACTCGTCAATAATGGCATGACCTTTTTCACCCCGCACCAAAATCCGACCCATTGGCCCTGGATCGCCAATGCCCGCACCGACCCGGCGAGAACGCTCAATTTTGTTGGGTGGACAGTCAGAGAGATCGGGGCGGTGGCCCTCGCGGGTGTGAATGACAGTGATCGGCGTTTCGCGCACAGCTGCCAGCACCTTTTGGATGGGCTCAATTGGACGACGGGTCATGGTGATGTCATAGCCCATCAAATCGCCGTAGCCCCCATAGGCACAGAAGTCGTTCTGCATGTCGATCACAAGGAGAGCAGTTTTCTCCAGCGGCAGATCCAGAGGATAAGCTTCGGCAGGGACGCTGATGATGGGCATGGCAAAACCTTGCACAGAACACTTCGCCAGCACTTTAGCGGCAGTTGGGGTCTGTGAACTGTAGCTACGGGTCACAGAATCACAACTTTTTAGAGAGTTCTATTTAGAGGATTCAGTGCGAGCAGGGCGCTGTAAGCAGTTGAATCCTACGGTTTAGACCTGAAGTTTGGACATCCAGTTTAGACATTCAAGGGCTGCACCTGAGCCAAGAGTTGGGTCTGAATTTTGGAGGGCTGGCGTACTGGTCTCAGCGTGTTGTACTCAGGCGTGACTGTCCAGTCGTAATGCCGTAACAGCGTTGAGAGGACAATTTTCATTTCCATTTGAGCAAACTCAAAACCCAGACAACCGTGGGGGCCACTGCCAAAGCCGACCAAGGCACCGGGGTGCTTTTTGTCTTCTTCCCGAGGCGGTGCAAAACGGTCTGGATCAAAGCGATCTGGGTCAGCATAGAGCTCTGGCAGACGATGGGTGAGCATCGGGGAGATATCAACATACCAACCAGCCGGAATCAGGTAGCCCCCATACTCAATGTCTTTGATCACACCGCGCGGAATGCCATAGACCGGCGGGTAGAGCCGCTCAGCTTCTTTGAGCACGTTAGTCAGCTCGGTGAGTTGCTTAAGGTGAGACAGCTCTAAGGGACCATTACCGACAACCCGATTCTGCTCAGCCCGTAGCCGTTCGCGCCACTCCGGATGAGCCCCCAGTTCAAACAAGGTCCAGCTCAGTAAGGTGGCTGTGGTTTCGTGCCCTGCGAAGAGCAAGAGCAAAGCCTGGTCCAATATCTCCGCTTCACTCAGTCGATTGCCCTCCTCATCAACTGCCGCCAGCAATAGCCCCAGGACATCGCGTGGCACTTCTAAGTGGCCAGAAGCTTGGCGCTGGGCAATGGTTTGGCGCAGGAAAGCTTGGAGTTGGCGTTTAGCTCGCTGAGAGCGACGGTGGAGGGTGAAGGGCAGCTCCAGACGCAGCAGAGCCAACCGCCCGAGCATCAATTCCGTAAACCATCGACTGGTTTGCTCAACCTCAACTTCTGTTTGGCTACCCAAAAATAGGCGGCTGGCAACGATCAGCGTCAGTTTGCGGAAATCGGCAGTCAGAGGTATTGTGCCCCGAGCCCCCCAACCCTGGAGAAAGCCCTGTACAAGGCTCTGAACGGTGTCGAAATAACTAGCAATTGCTCGACCATGAAAGGCAGGGTACATCAGCCGTCGGCTAGCGCGATGGTCTTCCCCATCCTGCAAGAGCAAGCTCCGACCAAACATAGGCTCCAAAAAGCCCCAGCCCAGATTTGATGAAACATGGTCAGCCTGCTCCATTAGCACTAGACGGTTAGCATCAGGGCCAATCAGAAAAGCCAGGTTCAGGCCCAGAACGCGGGTTTTGAAAACGGGACCGTAGCGCTCGAAATGTTGCCAGTAGTAAAGTTCTTCGTCCCGAAATAGCGACAGGGTTTGGCCCAGAAAAGGTAGACCATAATCGCCGGGCATGGCGTCTGCTGGTTTCAGCCGTGGCTTGATTTGAACAGTCATGCCTCGCACCTTGCCTTCACAAGCACAATCCTGATTCTAGGGTGGCATATTTCGCCAGGCAGGGAGGAGGATGGAGAGCGAGTTCTTGTACTCTTTAGCAGTGCCTTAGAGAGAGGAAATCATGCTTAGCTGAAACGCAAAAGCAATAGTAAATCACTAGATTTTGATAAGAAATCTAAGAAATCTTGGACAACAAACCGTCGATTAAAAATTGCAGAGCTTGAATATTCTTCAGCTTGAATTATTTATAGAGCTTATAAAGCACTGTAGAAGTGGAGAAACCAAACCCACTGTGAGCAATATCATATGAGCGATATCTTATTATAAGCGGCATCTCGTAAAGCAGTAAGGCAATCGGGACCGGGCTGAGTGCTGAGAGAAGCCCTATCAGTTTTACCTCAGGCTGGAGCTTCTACGGTACTCTTGTTGAGAAGCATCTTTACTCACCGGAAATTCCCATGTCTTTCATCAAGGTCGGCAGCCGCATCCTCAATACGCAGGCAATCGCTTGGGTCGAGCTAGAGGCAGTCGACAACGACGGAGAGACCAAGACCAGCGGCGTGAGGGTTTACTTTATTGCGCCTAGCGGCCATTTTGATGCAGAGGGGGGCATGGAGGAGATTGAGGGATTCATTGGTCCCGAGGACTTTTTCTTTCGTGGCCAAGAAGCAGAAGCCCTGCGGCAGTATTTCACAGGAACTGCACTCGATCTTGTCTAAGCTCGTCCAGAATTTTATTGAATCTCTCACTGATCTTCTCACGGATCAAATAAGGCAGGCTTACTGAGAAAATCTACAGTAGCCTGCCTTTTGAGTTGATGGTTTAGGTTAAGGGTTGAGTTGGAACTACGGTACTAAACCACTGCGAGATCTTTGAGGAAGGGGTAGTCGATGTAGCCCTTTTCATCACCACCATAGAAGCTTGAGGGATCCGGCTCATTTAAGGGCGCATCGAGACGGAAGCGCTCTGGGAGATCGGGATTAGCGATAAACAGTTTTCCGAAGGACACCAGATCAGCATCGCCTCGGGATAAAGCTGCCTCGGCCAGTTCCTTAGTGTAGGCCCAATTCACCATCAAGAGGCCTTTGAAGATCGGGCGGAAGTAGGATGTGGGCAAAGATGTGCCGCCGTGCTTAATATCTTGCTCGCTGGTTTCAAGCAGGTGCAGGTAGGCTAAACCAAACCGGTTAAGGGCTTCTGCAGCATAACTAAATGTGGCTTGCGGATTGGAATCGGACATATCGTTAAACGTGCTGGTCGGTGAGAGGCGCACGCCAACGCGATTGCCACCCCAAACGCCGACCACCGCTTCAGTCACTTCCAGTAACAAACGCGCTCGATTTTCCACGGAACCACCATATTCATCGGTGCGGTGGTTGGTTCTATCCCGCAAGAATTGATCGATCAGGTAGCCGTTGGCGCCATGAATTTCAACGCCATCGAATCCAGCTGCCAGAGCGTTAGCAGCACCTTGACGAAACTGTCCGACAATACCGGGAATTTCAGCGGTCTCTAAAGCCCGAGGAGTCACATAGGGCTGAGGACCGGTGAAAGTGTAAACCGTGCCTTCAGGTGCGATGGCGCTAGGCGCAACCGGCAAGGCTCCATCCGGCTGGAACGAAGGGTGAGAAATGCGCCCTACATGCCACAGTTGCAGAAAAATGCGACCGCCCTGCGCATGCACAGCATCAGTAATCGTTCGCCAACCGGCGACCTGTTCTGCTGAGTGAATGCCAGGAGTATAGGGATAGCCTTGGCCCTCAGGAGTGACCTGAGACGCTTCAGTAATAATCAATCCAGCCGAAGCCCGTTGAGTGTAGTAGGTCACATTCATCGGCCCCGGCACATTACCAGCTCCAGCCCGGTTGCGGGTTAAGGGAGCCATGACGATCCGGTTAGGCAGCGTGTAGGCACCAAGCTGGATGGGCGAGAATAGACTGACACTGGCTTGGGTGGCTTCGCTCATTGTTTCTCTCCTGGGCTAAGGGCAGGGCTGCGAACTCATGTGTTCTATAGTTCGTTAAATATCGAACTGTCAGCACTGTAGCATCTCAGATAGTTAGAATGCAAACATGAGGCTCCTTTTTCATCCTGCCAGGGAGGATATCTCTCTGGCTGCTGTGCTCTACGCCCTAAGCGACCCTTGCCGAATCAAGATTGTCAGAGCTTTGGCAACTGGTGGTGAGGAGCAGCCCTGTGGCTCTTTTGGCATTCCGATTGCCAAGTCCACTCTGTCCCATCACTTCAAAGTGCTGCGCGAGGCGGGTATTCTGCATACCCGCACCGAAGGACGAGAGCATCTCAACTCATTGCGCCGTCAAGATCTCGATGCGCGCTTTCCAGGTTTATTGGATGCAGTGATGCAAGCCTCTGAGCCGTTATGAGTGCTGCCGCCTCTGAACGGGAGCAAGTCAAATTCTGGCGCACCCCAGACCTCGGCAATCTGGAACTGATGCGTGCGACTTACATTACGCACTCGTTTCCCCGACACTCCCACGACAGTTTCGGCATTGGCATCATCGAGCAGGGGGCGCTGCGATTTAACTGTGAGGACAAGGCTCACATCATTCCGGCGGGTAATCTGATTCTGATTAATCCGGGACAGGTTCATCACGGCCACGCCGCAACAGCGTCAGGTTGGACGTACCGGATTATCTATCCAGAGGCAACTTTATTGCAGCAGGCTCTGTCTGAACTCAATGAGCGACGCTGCGAGCTGCCTTATTTTCCCAACGCGGATATCCACGACCACAACTTGGCGCAACTGCTATTGAGACTGCACCAGACTCTAGAGACTCCGACGACCCTATTGGAACGTGAGTCTCGTCTGGTGTTGACCCTGACGCAATTAATCGCTCGGCATGCGGGCGAGCGCCCGACTTGGCAGATTGGACGCGAGCAACAGGCAGTGCGTTGGGTGCGGCAGTATTTGGAGGCTCACTATGCGGAGAACGTTTCACTGCAACAGCTAGCCCAGCTCACCCAGCTCAAACCCCTGCGCCTACTCCGGGTCTTTCGCCAAGAGGTTGGCCTACCGCCCCACGCCTATCTCACCCAGGTAAGGGTCTTGAGAGCCAAGGCACTGTTGGCTCTAAATTGGCCGATTGCCCAAGTTGCTCTGGCAACTGGTTTCACTGATCAAAGCCATTTGAATCGGCACTTTAAGCGCTTAGTTGGCACAACACCCCGGCAATATTGGTTGGGCTGCAAAAACGTACAAGACAGCTAAAAGTTAACTTCCTATGCTGCAAATATCTCGTCAGCAGCAGGGAGTTGAGTATGACCAAGGCCCATACACAGGCAGTTACATGCGGCTATCGTCCCGGTGCCATTGGTAAAGTCGCACAGTTGCACGGAACTGACTACGCTGAATATCGAGGTTTAGGCTCACAATTCGAGGCACAAGTTGTCACTGAATTGGGCAAGTTTTGCAGCCGATTTGAGCTTGGCCAGGATGGCTTTTAGCTGCTGGATCCGGCTGACTACGCCTCGGTTTAGCCTAGAGCATTAGCTTTGGAAATTTAAGTTGTATTGTTCTGTTTTGAATCATGATGCATCCGCCTTCTAAACCTTCACCCCGTTCAGAGTTTTTGGCAGGCTGTCAAGCGACGTTTCCTCTCATTGTCGGGGCCATTCCCTTTGGCCTGATCTTTGGCGCGTTGGCGGCTAGCAGTGGCTTGTCCTGGCTCGGTACAGTGGCAATGTCTGCCATTGTTTTTGCGGGAGCATCTCAGTTTATCGCTCTGGGTTTGCTGGCTACTGGAACCCACTGGTTAATCATCGTACTGACCACATTTGTGGTGAATTTACGGCATTTACTCTACTCTGTAGCCCTGGTTCCCCACGTTAAATCGTTGCCGTCACGCTGGAAGTTACCGCTGGGTTTCTGGCTCACTGATGAGACTTTTGCTGTGGTTATCAACCGCTACAACCAGCCAGACGATTCACCTTACAAGCATTGGTATCATCTGGGTTCAGCTTTATTTATGTATTCAAACTGGCAACTTTGCACCTGGCTAGGCTTAACGGTAGGTCGAATGCTGCCCGATGCCACTACTTGGGGCTTAGATTTTGCCATGTCAGTAACCTTTATTGGCATGGTCATTCCTTATCTCATAAATAGACCAATGCTTGCTACAAGCCTGGTCGCAGGTGGGGTTGCCTTAGCAACTTATTCACTGCCCAACAAACTGGGATTAATTTTGGCTTCTCTAGCTGGAATTGGGGCTGGGATTGGGGCTGAGCGATGGAGTGAAGCTGAGCCTAAGCGAACTTGATTTGAGGATCAATTTTATGAACGAAGTTTATGTGATTGGCGGCATGGCTTTGGTGACTTTTGCCATTCGCTACACCATGTTTGCCCTCAGTGGTCGTCTCCAATTCTCTGAGCCTTTTATCAAAGCCCTGCGCTATGTACCACCGGCCGTTCTTACTGCCATTGTTGTGCCTGCCGTGGTGATACCGACCGGTTCAGACCTGCAATTAAGCTACACCAATGCTCGTTTAATCGCTGCTTTAATCGCCTGTGCCGTTAGTTGGTTCAGCCAGAACTTATTGCTGACGATTGTAGTGGGAATGATGGCTTTTTTAGGCTGGCAATGGCTTTTGCTCACTGGGCTGGTTTGAGGTTGCTCGACCGGCTAGATAAGCTTCGAGCGCGTCACAGGCTTTGTGTGCTCCGTTCTCAGCCTGGATCTGGCACCCAATTTCGGCTGCCCGTTGGCTGTATCGCGGCTCATTCAAGAGTTGATTGAGTTCGACTGCAACTCGCGAGGCTGTGTAAGCTTGGCGGGCTAGGCTGCGAGCTATCCCCAAGCGGCTGACCCGAGCTGCATTGTCTGGCTGATCATGGCTGTAGGGCACCACGAGCATAGGTCGGCCTGAGCGCATGGCTTGGGCAGTGGTGCCAACGCCACCCTGATGCACAATGGCAGCAGCTTGCGGAAATAGCTCAGAGTAGGGCGCGTAGTCAAACACGGCAATATTTTTCGACTGCACTGATGGCAACACATCGGGTCCATTGTTGCCGACCAGCAAAACGGCTCGACGGCCCAATTGCTCGGCTGCTGTTGCGCTCTCAATGTAAAATTTGCCGGGATCCAGCACCGCAGATGAACCCAGAGTAAACACAATCGGTGCAGGGCCAGCAGCTAAGAATTCAGCCAGATCTGGAGCAAGGCCACCAGCACCGTGACGGTCGTAAAACGCAAAGCCAGTCACACAAGTATGGGGTGGCCAGTCAGGTTGGGGAGCCCCGAGCAGTTCTGAGAATAAAGCCAGCACCAAATCAGGTGAGTGTTGCCCCTCAAACAAAGGGTCAGTTTTGAGGGGCGGCAGACCCAATTCAGCTCGTAGCTGGCGAATTGGATCTGTCCAAGTGTGAAACCTTAGCTTTCCTAGTTTGAGCAGGGGTCGGTTGAACCAGGGCGGTAACCCCCGCAGCGAAAGATTGCCTTGTGAAGTAGGCAGAATTGACGGGTCGTAGGCTGAGGTGAATGAAATTGGGGCCAAAACACTCGACACCCAGGGCAAACCCCGTTTCTCCGCGAGCAAGCGCGCACCCCAAGTTAGCGGGTGGGTTACTACTAAATCGGCACCATTTTGCAGGGCCGACTTCATATCTTCATAGCTGTCTCTGAGGTGGGGCAAAAACAGTTCGCGCACGACATACTCAGTGCCTCGCTGAGCATCCATGCTGCGCTTGAACCACTCTCGGCTTTGCTCACCCTCTGGCGAGATATTGGGCCGCATCGGGTGAAATTCAAGGCCCTCGGCCTCAATTTTGGTGCGGTAAAACTCGGTAGTGACGATTATAGGTTGATGCCCACGCGCCTTTAATTCCAGAGCAATCGCAAGGTAAGGATGCAGATCCCCGAATGAGCCAACTGTAGCCAGAACGATGCGCCGACCCACCTTGATTGCCCCCGCGAAAACTGACAGAACTTACTGTAAGCGGGAGGACAGATTTAAACGACTATCGCCTGACAGATAAAACGCTATCCCACTGGATCCACTCATTATTTGACATGTATGGACCAGCTTGAGTAGAGCTAGCTGGCTCACCCAAAAAGTCGAATCCTAAGCCAGAATTTGATTGAGATCCAGCACAAATTCGGGCAGTACATCTTCGCCAGATAACGTCTTAGGAGCTTGCAAGATTTCTACATCTTGCCTAGGACGATAGATTTCAACTTGTTGATTTTGAAGATCGATCAGCCAACCAAGCCGAGTGCCATTGGCAATATATTCTTCCATCTTGGAGCGCAAGTTTCTGAGAACGTCTGTAGGAGAGCAGAGTTCCACAACGAAGTCAGGGCAGAGAGGCGGAAATTTTGCCCATTGCGCAGGTGCCAAGGCTTCCCATTGCTCTCGTTGAATCCAGGCAGCATCAGGAGAACGGTCAGCACCATTGGGTAGCTTGAAGGCGGTTGAGGAATCAAATACAAAACCGAGCTGAGTCTGGCGGTTCCATAGCGAGAGTTGAAAGTTTAGATCGGCATTGCGTAGCCCAGATTCACCCCCTGTTGGCGGCATAATAATCAACTCCCCCTGAGCAGTCCGCTCCAGCCGCAAGTCTCGATTGGCCAAGCACAAGTGATAGAACTGCTCATCCGTCAGCTTGAGGTCGGGCGGGATATTCAGCAATAGGGCGTTCATGGGCACATAAGCTGAGAGCGACCGGATGATTTATTATCGCCTACAGCTCATGAGCTTAAGAGTTGATATATCTCGCAGTTCCCGAGCATTGGTGGTGACAATGAAATGTCGTTTTTCCGGTGGACGACCTTTCTAGGGCTTGCAAGAATATGTTGCATGGAATTAATTACTGCAGCTGCCGTTCAAATGAGATCAGAAATGAGATCAGAACTCTCACCCTCCCGCACCGAAATGGAGCAGGCGTTCTATCACAAAGACGCCAGTTATGATGGTGTGTTTTTCGTGGCTGTGCGGACTACCGGCATTTTCTGTCGTCCTTCTTGTCCCTCCCGCCCCAAGCTCGAAAATGTTGAATTCTTTTCGACCCTTCGCGAAGCCATCTTTGCCAGCTATCGCCCGTGCAAACGGTGTCATCCAATGGAGGTCTATGGGGCGTTGCCGGATTGGGTAGTGTCGTTAACCCAGCAGGTAGAAGCCGCTCCCAATGCCAAAATTACAGCGGCAGAGTTACGAGCAATAGGGATTAGCCCTGAACGTGCCCGACGCTGGTTTCGAGAGCACTATGGCATGACTTTTGCCGAGTGGTGCCGTGGTCGGCGATTAGCAGATGCCTTTACCCGAATCCGCGAGGGCACACCGCTTGCTGATGTAGTTTTTGCCAATGGTTATGAATCCCATAGTGGCTTCAGGGAAGCCTTTGGCAAGACATTTGGTGTCTCTCCAGGTCAAAGTCAAACCAGTGACTACATCGCTGCACAAATTTTAGAAACGCCTCTCGGCGCTTTATTGGTTGGTGCTGTTAGCGAAGGCGTTTGTTTAATTGAATATACAGATCGGCGCATGTTGGAACATAATTACGCCACTATTCGCAAGCGTTTTGGTCATCCAGTGCTGCCTGTTACTAACGAGCAGATTGAACATTTGCGCGATGAATTAACTCGCTATTTTGCAGGCACACTTACTAAATTTACGGTGCCTCTGGTTCCGCAAGGAACTGCTTTTCAAGAACGAGTTTGGTCGGAGCTACAACGCATTCCCTATGGCCAAACCATCGCCTATGATCAGCTAGCGCGTCGAATTGAGCAACCAACGGCGGTTCGAGCGGTAGCCAGGGCTAATGGTATGAATCGAATCAATATTCTGATTCCATGTCACCGGGTGATCGGCAAGGATGGGCAGCTGACAGGTTATGGCGGTGGTCTTTGGCGCAAGCGATTGCTGTTGGAACTAGAGCGCACTGGAAAATTGCCAGGAATCGAGGCAGTTTAATTCTTCCGTAAATTCGACAATGAAACCAATTGACTTAGCGCGGCTGTTTCTACTCGCTGCGCTGTGGGGTGGCTCGTATTTGTTCATCAGGGTTGCAGCGCCTGTGTTAGGGATCTTTCTCACCATGAGCCTGCGGGTTCTCTTAGCGGCATCCGCCTTGAGCCTATATGGAGCGTTTATTCAACAGCTTCCCAATTTCAGAAAACGCTGGCGAGCTTATCTTTTGTTGGGTTTGCTGAACAATGTCATCCCATTTATCTTGATTGCAGTTGCTGTCGTTAACTTAAATGCATCTATTGCCGCAACCCTCAATGCAACGACGCCTTTGTTCACAGCCATAGTCGCAGCCCTCTGGATTAAAGAGCCATTGAACTGGCAAAAAGTTGTAGGGCTCCTACTCGGAATCTCAGGCGTTGCCATCCTAGTTGGTTGGAGCCCATTACTGCTCTCGCCATCAGTGATCTTAGGTGGGATTTTTGCGCTCGTGGCAGCGTTTTCCTACGGCATCGCAGCAGTATATGCTCGTCGCACTTTCTTAAATAACAAACCAACTGATACCGCAACAGGTCAACTGATCGGCTCTAGCGTTCTACTGCTCCCTGCCCTATTGATTTCTGCGCCCAGCACTATCCCATCGGCTGCGATTATTCTTGCTGTTGTGGCACTAGCGCTGGCCTGTACTTCTCTAGCCTATCTACTCTATTTCCAACTGATCTCCAGCGCAGGCGCGACCCGTGCTGCAACGGTCACGTTTCTCATTCCTGCGTTCAGTATTCTATTCGGCAAAGTGTTTCTAGCTGAGCCTATTAACTCAGGTTTAATCATCGGATTAATCATGATTTTGCTCAGCGTTTGGCTAGTCACTGCTAGCAAGAGCTAGAAGAATAGCTCGCACCATTGCTCTAATTCTCCAAAAGCTCTTATTTTTAGCCCAAGATTTTCCCCCAGAATTTCTAGCCCAGCAAAAATGGTTCTACGCAAGCACGGAATTGCTCCGGCACTTCAAGGTGTGGGAACGAGCGACCTGGCAAAATTTCCAGCGTTGCATCCGGTCTCAATTGCCGCAAAACTTCCGCACCTCCGAGCGGGGTGATCAGATTGTCGCGCCCCCAAACCAGCAGCACTGGCCCAGCAAACGCCTGCCAATCGTCCTGCAAAGGCAAATTCATTATGCCGCTCAAAAATGAGCGGACCGTGTAGAGCGCTCCTGGCTGATGAGTAGAGGCATCATAGTGCTCGACCAAGGCATCCGTGGTGAAGCTCTCGCTGTAGAGCGTGTTGCGCGTGATCCAATCGATCGCGGGTGGCGATGTCAGCGTGTAGTAAAACGACTGTGACAGAATCGGCAGACTCAGCAGGTTATAAACCGTGTCTTGCACCAGTTCCGGCACCCGGCTCACCGTAGACGAAGCAATCGGTGCAATCGCCACCAAGCGTGTGAACCGTTGAGGCTGGAGTTGAGCCGCCCGCAAGGCAAAGGCAACCCCCAGTGAACTGGCGATCACCGCAACCGGCTCCGCGATCACATCATTGACAAAATCCACTAGCAGCTCGGCGTAGAGCTTGCCTGTGTACTGGAGATTGGGCCGTTCCGAATGGCCCCAACCCAGCAGATCCAGAGCATAGACCGAGAAGTTCTGGCTAAACTGCGCAATGACCTCTCGAAACTCAAATGAAGAGGCACCGCCACCGATCGCATGCACCAGCAGCAGTGGTGGCCCCTCGCCCTTGTGGCTATAGCTAATGCGAAAACCACGCCAGAAATAAACCTCTGATCGGCCCGGCAGCTCGTTATGCAGAGATACCGTACGGCTTTCGACCAAAGCATTCAGGGTAGACAGCACCACCAGCAGCGTCAGGGTCGTAAGGCTACTGAGAAACAGAAGGCGGATCCAGCGTTGGGGCATCAGTTTGGGCGGAAACGGGGGGCACTCGGCTCTACTCTCTATAATGACGATGGTTCGCCCTCTGTACCGTTAAGCAACGGTTTTTTCCGTGCCTGCCAAGCCGTGGCCCTATGTAACCCCAGGCATTCCAGACGAGTTATTTGAGCGGCTTCCGGGCATTCCCATGAGCCAGCGCGAGATTCGCTTGCTTCTGCTCTCGCACTTGCGGCTCTGTCCTGACTCAGTGCTTTGGGACATCGGGGCGGGCACCGGCACCATCCCTGTAGAAACGGGTCTACTGTGTCCCAATGGCAAAATTATTGCCATCGAACGCGATAGTGACGTTGCAGACTTGGTTCGTCGCAATTGCCAAAAGTTTGGCGTCAGCAATGTTCAGGTCATTGAGGGCAGTGCCCCAGAGTGCTTGGTTGGTCTGCCGCAAGCCCCCGACCGGGTATGCCTGGAAGGAGGCCGCGACCTGCGCGAAATTTTGGCTGCCGTTTGGCCCCGGTTGCGCAAGCAGGGCCGAGTGGTGGCTACCGCCTCCACCCTGGAGAGTCTATACGCCATTTCCGAGAGCCTCTCCGAGTTGCAGGCCCGCAACATTGAGGTTGTGCAATCCGCCGTAAATCGCCTGGAGACCCGTGGTAGCCGGCAGCTCTTCGCTGCGATAGACCCAATCTTTGTACTCAGCGGCGAGAAGTTTGGTTAAGCGCTGGCTGGTTTTGATTGGCCTATTTCTGGAAGACTTTGGCGGAGCTGATCACCTCCCGCAGTAGCTGAGCCACTTGCTGGGCACTGTCAGGTACTGCAAGGCCTAGTGCCTGTTTGCCCATGTATTGCCGTTTGGCTGGGTCAGCGAGCAAGTCCAGAACCACCCGTTGCAGTTTCTCAGGGGTCAGGTCGGTTTGCTGAAATAGCAGCGCTGCACCTGCGGCTTCAAACACCTGCGCGTTGTAGGTCTGGTGGTCGTCAGCGGCAAAGGGAAAGGGAATCAACACCGAGGGCAAACCACACAACGCCAGTTCGGTCAGCGTGCCTGCACCCGAGCGACTGACCACCAAATCAGCATCCCGCATCAGGCTGGGCATATTGTCGTAAAACGGCTGCTGCTGATAGTGAGGATGCACCGGAGCCTGAGCAACATCCGGGTCACTGGCACCAGTTTGATGAATGATTCGAGCCCCCGCCTCTAGCCAAGCCGGAGCACAGGCTCGCACCAGCTGATTGAGAGCGACAGCGCCCTGCGAACCACCTACCACTAAAATCACGGGTCCCTCGGCTGTGCGCTCCGAACCGGCTGCAATTAACCGGTTGAAATCAGAACGCACGGGTGTGCCAACTGTGCGAGTTTGGGTGCGAGGCAGATAGGATTCAGCTTCTTTGAAACCTAGTGCCATCACCGTACACCAGGGCCCTAGCCAACGGGTCACCTTGCCAGGGATGGCATTGGACTCGTGAAAAACAGCGGGCAGACCCAACCAGCGAGCTGCTAATACAGAGGGTGCGGCAATGTAGCCACCAGTTGTGAACACACCGCAGAACTTGCCTTGTTGCAAGAGACGGCGCGTTTGGAGCACAGCTCGGGCCGCGAGCACCAATGTTTTGGCCTGAGCCACAGGTGAGCGGCTCTGGAAACCGCCCATATTGAGCTTGTGCAAAGGGTAATGCCCCGCGACTAGATCAACCTCTAGGCGGTCGGGAACCCCTAGCCATTCAATGGCAAAGTCAGGCGCTAGTTGTTCAGCAACGGCGAGGGCCGGAAACAGGTGTCCGCCAGTGCCACTGGCCGCAATCAGAAGACGGGGCGCGGTAGAGCCCATAAACGAGCGAGACAAAAGAGCTGCCCCTCAAGATAATCAAAAAACTGGCCTTAGCTATACACTGTGCCACTAGTGCAGGTGCTTCCATAGAGGAAGCTTCATCCGTGCGCCTGTCGGTCTCCCCCCCATGCGAAAGTCCTTGCTGCCTTCCAAATCTCTATTTTTGCTGCTGCTGGCAACCTGTCTGAGTAGCTTTGGCACCCTACTGAACGCCCAGACGGCCCAAGCAGAAAGCCCTGAAACTGCCCCGCCCGAACTCTCGCGCACCATTGCAGAGCTAGATGCAGCGGCTAATCGGCGGGATATCAACGCCGTCATGCGCTTCTACAGTCCCAACTTCAGCGACGCGGATGGTTTAAACCGGCAGAGCTTGCAACAAGCGATTCAGAATATCTGGCAACGCTACGGCCAGTTGTCTTACAAGACCCAGCTTGAGTCTTGGGAGCGTCAGGGAGACCGCTACATTGCTCAAGTCAAAACTCAAATCATTGGTGTGCAAACCCAAAACGGCGCCCCGGTCAATCTGCAAGCGACCCTGAGTGCTCGTCAGAATTTCCAGATCGCAGTGGCAGTTCCAAACCCAATTCCAAACTCGGCTCCAAACCCAGCACCCAATTCAGTCCCAAATCGAGCCCCGAACCCAGCCAGCAGGGCAACCCCAAATCGGGCTCCAAGCCCAGCCAGTAGAGCAACCCCAAATCGGGCTCCCAACCCAGCCAGCAGGCCAACCTCGAACCCAGCACCTAATTCGCCTAACCCAGCGCCCAATGCGGCTACTCCCAGTACCGCTAATCTAGGCAGCAGTGCTAGCCCAGCGCTCCAGATTGCCCAGCAAGAGGTTTTGGCTGAGCGCTCCCAGGTCACTTCTGGCACCAATCCACCCAAGCTAGAAGTCAGCTTGCCAGAGCGAGTCGGAGTTGGCCAGGAATACAGTCTAGATGCCCTGGTGACCGAGCCACTAGGCGACTCACTGCTCTTGGGCACAGCTCTGGAGGAGACGGTCAGCGCGGCCAATTACTTCAATAACCGCCCGGTGACTCTGGAGCTACTGAGCGCAGGTGGGGTATTCAAAGTGGGTCAGGCGCCCCGGCAACAGGGCAGCCGTTGGGTTTCGGTCATCGTTGTCAGTGATGGTGGGCTAACCCAGGTCAGTCAACGCCTGCGGGTGGTCAGTGAACAGAGTGCGACAGTCCCGACACTGAGTCCGGCAGTGAGTGCGGTTAGTGAAGCCCCTGCACTTGCCCCTACACCCACGGTGGTCGCCCCTGTTGAGCAGAGTTTTGAAGCGTTTTTCTCAGCTCAGCCATTTGCCCAACCCCATCTCTAAATACCAGCCTCAGCAAGGGCCGAAACTGGTTCGCACTGGCATAAGGCTGCTGTGGAGCGAAGCTGAGCCACTATAATCGTTCCAATTTGATCAGCCCCCTGTGGGCCGCGGCTCTCCATGCATTCCGATCCCGTTTCGACCTTTGCGGCCAATTCTCTTGAAAGCGTCAGTGGCTCCCTGCCACAGGTCAGGCTCAAGAGCGAACGCAGCCGCTTGTTGCTGGTGCTGCCGGAGCCTGACTCCGGTTCTGGCCAGGAGAGCCGCCCGGAGGGGTTGACTTGGGAGGAAGTGCTCCAGCAGCTAGAGCAACGCTTGAAGGGCGGAGAACGCTTCTGGCAACCAGAATCGCTGGTTTACCTGCGAGCCGGGGACCGGCTCCTAGATCTGCGGCAACTGCAAGATGTAGCGGCAGGGTTGGAGTGCTATCGCTTACGCCTGCGTTGGGTCGAGACTCGGCGTAAATCTACGGCGCTAGCTGCCATCAATGCGGGCTATTCAGTCGAGCAATTGGGACCTCACGATCACCTGAGTGGGCCTAAGACTGAAGATTCTTTAGCTCAGGCCGAGCCTTTGTATTTACAGATGACCGTGCGCTCAGGCGTTGAAATTCGCCATCCGGGCACAGTGGTGATTTTGGGGGATGTCAATCCGGGCGGCGAAGTAGTTGCCGACGGCGACATTTTGGTTTGGGGACGCTTGCGCGGCTTGGCCCATGCCGGTGCAGCAGGCAATTTTCACTCGGTCATTCTGGCCTTGCAGATGGCCCCTACCCTGCTGCGCATCAGTGACCGGCTGGCTCGAGTGCCAGAGGGCGCCTCTGGAGAATATCAACCGGAAGTAGCTTACATTGCTGGCGGACCAACCGGCAGTATCCACATTGCCCACGCTGCTGACTTTGTGCGGCAGGAATTGCCTCGGCTAGAGCGAGAGAACCCTGCCACTCGGCTCAGTGGTCCGCCAACATTGGCCGCTTTATGGTCAGCTCTAGACCGGATGGATACCGGTCGTCCCGGCTTGACAGGGTAAGATGGTCAACCGATTGAAACTGCCGATTGAAATTGTGGGTGGAGGGGAAGGCGCATGGGCCGTGTCGTTGTAGTGACCTCGGGTAAGGGAGGTGTTGGCAAGACCACCTGCACCGCAAACTTGGGCATGGCCCTGGCTCGGCTGGGGCGCAAGGTAGTGGTGCTGGATGCAGACTTTGGTCTACGTAACTTGGATCTACTGCTGGGCTTGGAGAACCGGGTAGTCTACACCGCGATGGAAGTCATTGCCGGTGAGTGCCGTCTAGAACAGGCTTTGGTTCGTGACAAGCGACAGACGAACTTGGCCTTGTTAGCAGCTCCCCAAACCCGGAACAAAAGTGCTGTCACCAGCGACCAGATGAGACAGTTGGTGGAAGCCCTGAGCCCAAAACATGACTACGTGCTGGTCGACTGCCCAGCAGGAATCGAGCAGGGCTTCCAGAACGCGATTGCCGGTGCGGAAGAAGCAATTATCGTGTCTACGCCGGAAATGGCTGCTGTACGCGACGCCGATCGAGTCGTGGGTTTGCTGGAAGCCAATCGGATCGGCAAAATGGGCCTGATTGTCAACCGGATTCGACCCGGTATGGTTCAAGCCAATGACATGATGTCAGTACAGGACATGTTAGAAATCCTGTCAATTCAATTGTTGGGTGTAGTGCCAGAGGATGAGCAGGTGATTGTCTCAACCAACCGAGGTGAGCCCCTAGTCCTAGCTGACCGGCCCTCTCTCGCAGGGAGTGCTTTTGGCCATGCCGCTCAACGCCTGGAAGGCAAGCAGGTAGAGTTCATTGACCTGGATGCCAACAACGACACAGTCTTCCAGCGGCTAATCCGCTTTCTGCGTGGCTCCCGTACGTAATCCCTACCTGTCCTCCGGCCATGATTATTGAACTTCTTGAAAGGCTCTTTCGCAACCCTGGCCAGAATAGCCGGGATCAGGCCAAGCAACGGCTCAAGTTGATCCTGGCCCATGACCGGGCTGACCTGACCCCCCAAACCCTCGAAGAGATGCGTCGCGAGATTCTAGAGGTGGTGTCAAAGTACGTCGAGTTAGATGCTCAGGGGTTGGAATTTTCCCTGGAGAGCAACCATCAAACTACGGCTCTGATTGCCAACCTGCCCATTCGGCGCGTGCGCGCCAGTTCTGCTCCCGTCGAGAACTCTTGAAGATCTAAGCAACCGTCTGAGTGATTGATTCATGCTGAGTTCGCGACACTGGCTACACCTGGATTGGGAAAAACTGCGCCGTCAGTGGCGAGACGTGGACTTGCTGCTGCTACTGTTTCCCATTGCCTTGACAGTTCTGGGTAGTGCTGAGATCCACAGCAGCCTGACTAATGTCACGACAGGGAACTTCCACTCCTATTGGCTGCAGCACTTAATCACTGGGGCAATCGGTTTGGGGGCTGCTCTGCTGATTATGCGCTCCGCCTACAACCAACTGCTGTCGTGGCATTGGATTCTGTACGGGATCTCAAACCTACTGCTGGTCTTGGTGGACTTGGTCGGCGAGACCGAAGGCGGGGCTCAGAGTTGGTTAGGGGTTGGTGGTTTTAATATTCAGCCTTCGGAATTTGCCAAGCTCTCGGTGATTATCAGCTTGGCTGCAGTGATCCACCGCATGCCCATTCGTTCGCCTCAGCAGATGGGAATTGCCATCTCCGTGGTCATCCTGCCCTGGATCTTGATCTTTATTCAGCCTGACTTGGGCACTGCCCTCGTGTTTGGGGCGATCACGATTGTCATGCTCTACTGGGGCGGCGCCAAATTAGGCTGGCTCACCCTATTAGTTTCTCCTTTACCCTCGGCGATTCTATTCGGCGTCCTGGTCGATAAGGGCTTGTGGCCATTGTGGTTGATCTGGGTTGCAGCGATGGGGGCAACAGCATGGCAATCCTTGCCTTGGCCTCGCATTGGCACCCTGATTGCTGTGGGAGTCAACTTGATCTCAGGCGGCTTGGGCAAGTTTTTCTGGAATCTACTCCAGCCTTACCAGCAAATTCGTCTGACTATTTTCACCGACCCCAGCCAGGACCCACTCGATAGCGGCTACCACCTGATCCAGTCCAGAATCGCGATTGGCGCTGGCGAGTTGTGGGGACGTGGCCTAATGCAGGGCACCCAGACTCAGTTGAACTTCATTCCGGAGCAACACACCGACTTTATTTTCTCGGCAGTGGGTGAGGAGTTGGGCTTCATCGGGGCGCTAGCCGTGTTAGTCGCCTTTTGGCTCATTAGCTGGCGGCTAATCATCGTTGCTCAAAATGCCCGCGAGGACTTTGGCTCGCTGCTCGCGATTGGCGTGTTTGCCATGATCTTGTTTCAGGTCCTAGTCAACATCGGCATGACGATTGGTTTGGCACCCGTGACTGGTCTGCCCCTGCCCTGGGTCAGCTATGGGCGCTCTGCCTTGCTCACTAACTTTTTGGCAATTGGCCTGGTTGAGTCTGTCGCTACCCAGCGCCGCCGTCTCAAGTTCTAAGTCAGCCCAGCCTCTAACTCAGCTGCCTCCAACTTAGAAGGAAGCCTGTTAGAGGCTCTCTCTGCACTCTCCCCCTCTGGAGAGTGTGGTATCTATGTTTTGCAGCGCCACGCTGGGCTGTATGAGTAGCTCGGTTGGCATCATAGATAAGTTGCAGTGGTCGAGCCCACCAAGATTAGGGGCATTGGGTGCGGCTCGGTTTTGATCATTTTTGCCTGGAGGCCACCTTCTCTCAAATTGGGCCAGTGGGCCTGCGCAAACAGAACCGGCAAGCCATGAAACTGGACCGCTCCCTGCTTCGTATCCCCTCTCCTAAAGCCGCCTTTCGAACTGCTAGTGCTCAAGGTCGGGCAAAACGATGGCTGCAATGGCTGAATCTGCGCCCCGAAGAGAGCGAACGGACCCTCTTGATGTTCGGTTTCTACACTGCCACCTCGATCGGTGTGTTGTGGCTAGAGGCCAGTAGTGTTGCGCTGTTTCTGGCAGATTATGGAGCGCAAACCCTACCGCTGATTTACATTGCCGGGGCGCTAATCGCCACTGCCTTGGGGTGGCTGTACGCCCAGTTGCAGCGGTCATTACCCTTGCGTCAGTTATTGGTCGGCGTCGCCTTTGCCCTGGCAATGCCGCTGTTTCTGTTTCGGCTGGGCCTGGGAATCGCCAGTTGGACCGTGGTGGTCGTGTTCATCATTCGACTGTGGTTAGAGGCAGTCTACGTCCTCAACGACCTCAATAACTCGATTGCCGCCAATCAGCTTTTCAATATCCGTGAACTTAAGCGCACCTTTCCCCTGATCAGCAGCGGTGTACTAGTCGCAGACGTTCTAAGCGGCTTCTCTTTGCCCCTGGTTCTGCATTGGGTCGGCATCCAGAATGTGCTGCTGCTGGCCTGCGTCATGATGGGCATTGGAGCTGTGCTGCTCCTGCGACTCTGCCAGCGCTACCGCAGCAGCTTTCCAGAGGCCCCTCGCCGCGCCGCAGCCTCTGAGGCCGAAGAGCCAGCCACCCGACGACTGCAAGGACCGTTGAGGCGCTACGCCCGCCTGCTATTTGGGTTCTTTGTGCTGTCCCAGGGTCTGTACTTGCTGGTCGATTTCCAGTTCCTCAATCAGTTGCAGCAAACTCTGGGGCAAGAAGAGCAGATCGCGCAGTTCTTGGGACTTTTCGGTGGCGTTTTAGGGCTCCTAGAGCTGACCACGCAGTGGTTTATTGCCAGCCGTTTGATCGAACGGTTGGGCGTGTTCATCGTGATGATGGTGCTACCTGGCAGCGTCCTGCTAATTCTGACCGCGGTAATCGCAGGCGCAGGCCTAGTAGACCTGTTCCAGGGGCTGGTTGCTCTTAAGTTTTGCGACGAGTTGTTCCGCTATACCCTGCTGGCAGGTGCTGTGCCGGTCCTGTTTCAAGCGATCCCCGAACGGGTGCAGGCTCAGGTACAAGCGCTGGTGCGGGGGGTCGCCGACCCCCTGGCAACGGGCCTTGCTGGCGCCTCAATAGGAGGGCTGGTGTGGCTCTTGGCCCGTTGGAACTGGAGTCAGCAAGCCACTGGGCGCTTTTTTGCCTTGCTGGTTGTAGCGGTTGCAGTGACCTGGCTAGCGGTAATTTGGTTGCTGCGTAATGACTATGTGCGCCTGCTGGTGCTGAGTGCTGAGCGAGGACAGCTCAGTGGCATCCAAGCCGACTTGCGCTCGCTCAAACGGGCGTTAGTCGAAGCCTTAGCGCGGCCTGGAACGGAGGCAGACAAGCGCTCTTGCATCGAACTGCTCACGCAAATCGACGCCAATAGTATCAGCGAGGTGCTGGCTCCCCGCTTGCCAGAATTGCCACCTCGATTGCAGCAGCTAAGTTTAGAACTAATGCTTGCTCATCCCAATCCTCGCAGTCTTAGCGCTAACCGAGAGCAAGTTCGGAGGCTCAAGGACCAGCTTGATGCCAACCAACAGCCCGAGGTGCTAGCGGCAGCATTGCGCTACTTATGGCTCACAGAAATCAATCCAGATCTGCGCCCCCTCGAAATCCATCTCAAGCCGACCGAGAACCCAGCGATTCGCAGCACGGTTGCGTCTCTGATGCTACGGAGCGGCACAGCTGAGCAGATTAGTCTGGGCACACAGACACTGCGACAAATGCTGACTCACGCTTCTGAGCAGGAGCGGCTTTTGGCTTGCCGAGTCCTAGGGGATGCTGCTGTTTTTCAGCCTCTAAAGGCTACAGTGCCAAAACTGCTCAAAGACCCTTCTGTGAGCGTGCGTTCTGCCCTGCTCGAAGCTATCGCGGATGCCCATGCGCAGGACTACTATCCTTCCTTGCTGCGGGGCCTCTCCTACACTTCTACGCAGTCCGCGGCGCGGGTTGGTATGGTGCGGCTTGGCGATGAAATCTTACCGGCCCTGAGCCAGTTTGCTGAGGACCGACGACTCGCAGAGCCAATTCGCCTTCGAGCTTGGGCAGTGATTGGTGAGCTAGATACAGCCGAGGCAGTTGCTTATCTGACCGAGCGGCTGCGCGTCGCTTGGGGAGAATACGGCTGCTTGCGCCTGCGCCGGACCCTTTTGAAAATCTTGCTGCGCATTCCTCGGGAGGCAGGCATTGATGGTGCCGTTGAGCGGCTAGGCCGTCGAGGCATTGAGGCACTGATCGACCAAGAGCTATTGTTGGTCACCCAGATTTATGCCGCCAACCTAGACTTGGGCTTGAGCCATGCTGCCCCACAGGATCCCACTGAGCAGGGGCCTGCTGATCTACTAGCTCGGGCATTAGATGGGATTTTGAGCGACAGCCAGGAACGGCTATTTCTGACACTGCGGCTACTGTATCCCGCTCGGGCAATTCAGGCGGCAGCGTTCGATATCCAATCAACGTCGGGGGCTGGGCTGGCCCGAGGGCTGGAGATTTTGGACAATACGCTGGATCTGCCTCGCAAACGGGCGTTACTCACTGTCTTTGACCGTTGCTCAGAAGGCGAGAAACTGGATAGCTTGCGCGATTTGGCTCCCTACCGTAGCCTGGCTGCCCCAGAACGTCTGCGCCAACTAATTGAGTTGCGGGCCTTCTTATCAGATTGGGCGGTAGCCTGTTGCTTTCACCTAGCTCGAGACCAACGCTGGACTGTACCCGTGAAGTCTACGCTAGCCTGTTTACGCCATCCCACAGGCTATGTGCGCGAAGCTGTACTGAGCTATCTAGCCATGGCCAGTCCACGCACCCTGCAAGCCCTCCTGCCACGCCTCTATCCAGATCCAGATCAGATTGTCAATGCCCAAGTTCAAAGTTTAATGAATTCCCCTCACCTGGCTGCGCCCAACAACGGCCAGACCGGAGAAGCCCCTCATGTTAACCAGCGTTGATCGCCTACTCTTCGTCCGCCAAGTGCCTGTTTTTCAGGAATTACGCGATGACTTTCTGGTTCGACTAGCCTCGATCATGGACGAAGTCACCTATCCACCCCAGCACACGATTTTTACTGAGGGCCAGGAAGGCCAAGCACTATTTATCGTAGTTCAGGGCCAAGTTCGGGTACATCTGCGGCAACAGGAGCTAGCCCAACTTGCTCAGGGAGCCTGCTTTGGCGAGATGTCCCTGTTTGACTCCGAACCCCGCTCAGCCTCAGTCACCACGCTGGAATCCTGCACTTGCCTAGTGTTGACGCAGCAACAGCTCTACGAGGCCATTGACGAAACACCAGGCATTGCAGTCAACATTATTCGCTTGCTCTCACGCCGCATTCGTGACCTCAACCAGAAGCTAAACCCTGTACTACAGGGCCAAGTCACACAGGATGTTGGCACGGAAGTGGCTGCCCGCTAGTGCCTACAGACTTCGGTTCTAAGTCTGATTTTATGAAGGCAATTCAGCGAATAGGAACTAACACTGCGGCACCCGCACCACCGCCAGTCTGTCCCCGCAACAGCAGGTCTTGCTTCGAGTCCCCACCCACCGGAATCTGTACACAGGTTCCACCACTGTTGGCTTGAGTACCTGCGGGAGGTATGGGATTCGTTGTTGTTGATTGAGCGACGTCAGGAGGCGCTACTGCGCATTCACTAGCACTTTGGTCGCGAATGGTAAATTCGCCTCGTCTAAGATTACGAGGGCTCGCCAAGTCGGAGACGTTTTGGCTCCTAGATTGGGTGCCTAAATCAGCAGCTGACTGTGCGAATGCAGGTGTCGCCAACAAGCCGCCGAGCACAAAGGCCCAGAAGAGAGTCTTAGGCATAGCTTCACCAAACTAACAACAGGAGATGAGGTTGAAACCATTCAAGCAAATCTGTCAAGACTTGCATCGCTCCAGGGATACGTTTATGTCTTGAGAACCCAATATTGCCTGGGTCTAAGGTCGTCGGACCCATTTAAATCTAGAGCTTGAACCTAGAGCTTAAATCTGGAGCTGAGTTTGAAGCTAAGTTTTATGACGCTCGCGAGCAGCACTAGCCTTTGATGAACCGGCTCAAGCGCTGAACCAGACCATCAAGCCCGCCGCCACCGACCTCCCGTTCAGCCTCAGTCTCGATCGCTTTCACCATGTCGGCTGGCAGTCCCAATAACCGAACCAGGCGCTGATAGGCAACTTCCTCATCGGGGTTAACCTTCGGCTCGTCTGGGGTGCGGGCGCTGGCTCGAATTACCTCGTAGCCTAACTTCAGCACAATTTGACGGTCTTCTAGGTTAGGGATCAGAGGAATCAGCTCATCTAGCGGAATGTTCTGATCTAGATAATCCTGAAGCTCTTGCTTCAACTTAGCCTGCTGCGTTTCAGAAGTCGCGAACAATTTTGCGAAGCGGTCGATCAGCAAACGCACTTCATCTGGCTCTAGCTGTCCATCAGACCAGGCCATTGCGGTTACAGCCCGCAGTAAATTCATCTGGCGAGGCGTGATCGGTGGCGGTGGCGGTGGTTGAATGCTCATAATTGCCAACTGAGTAGAGAATCACCATCGGCTTTACCCATACCATAAGTCGCCCAGGGCCACGACAGATGCATAGGTTTGCTACAGCTTTCTCAGGTTTCTGCGCTGTTCACTCTTGGTTTTGAGCTTGATTCTGAGTTTTGTCTTAAGTTGCTCTAACCAGCTTTCGCTTAAGTTTTTGCCGGGCTCCACTCAGTTTGGTCCGGCTCTGTCCTGCGGTGGAAAGCAGCGGAGGCGACAGCGTTTTAGGGTTGAGATAACGCATGATGTCCGATGTGAACAACACCTCTGCTCAGACCGAATCCCTTATTCGCCCCATTGCTGCCTCTGCCCTGGCTGGCTTCGCCTTCGTTGGCGACAGTGTTGTGGCGCTCGACCGCTATTCTGGCTCCCTAATCTCGATTGAGCCCGCCACAGGAGCAACCACAGTTCTCAACCCCTACCCGCAACAACGGCTATCGGGTGCAAGGGGACTGGCTTACAGTGGCGGTCTGGTCTGGATTAGTCAAGAGCGCACTGTTTATCAAAGCAGCCTCACTAAAAAAGGGCGGCTGGGCCCCCTAGAACCTCTGCTCAGCTTGCCCGAGCCTGTAGAGGGTGTTGCTGTCGATGGTGACCGCATCTATCTAACCTGTCGCTACAGCAGTCGCATTCTGATTTTTGACCGAGCCCTAGGCAAACAGGTCGGCGAGTTTTATGCCCCTGGTGTTGGCGAAGAAAATCTCTACGTCCACAACCACAGCCTCTATGGT
This sequence comes from Leptolyngbya sp. FACHB-261, assembly GCF_014696065.1. Taxonomy (NCBI): domain Bacteria; kingdom Bacillati; phylum Cyanobacteriota; class Cyanophyceae; order Leptolyngbyales; family Leptolyngbyaceae; genus Leptolyngbya; species Leptolyngbya sp. FACHB-261. The sequence goes on from NZ_JACJPL010000001.1 coordinate 431,637, forward strand.
CCTGCCCTTTGGGTCTGTGACAGCCTAGAGCAAACGGTGTACTGCCTGGATCTGCAGACAGGCGACCTCCGCTTCAACCTACTAACGCCCTTTGAGCAACCTTCTGGCCTGGCGTTCCTGGGGGATGAGCTTTACGTCGCATATGCAGGCGATGAGCGCTACATTCGCGAGAGCCCTAACGATGAAGATCCGTTTCAGGTGGCAGTCCGAGATCAGACTTTTATTCACTCACTCTCCTTCAAGCACTTTGTTGAAGAGCGCTATACCTTATCTGGTGGCTATCGAGTTGAGCTGACCTACCTCGAAGAAATAGATCCTTTAGAGCCAGTCACTCTGGAGGATCTAACCTGGAAAATTGCCCTGCCCGACAATACCCACCGGCAGAAGGTTTGTCAGGTTGAGCCCGTGGGTATGCCTTTCACTGAGGAAGTACACGGCACCCAACGCATGGCTGTGTTCCACTTTGATCGCCTAGAACCAGGTGAGGTGCGGCTATTCGGCTGGCGAGCGGTATTAGAGGTGCGAGGCATTAAGTACAACCTCAGATTCGAAGATGTTGAGGATGCGGGTGAGTTGCCGGCCGAACTGCGAGAGCAATATCTGGTCGATGACGATGACCTAGCAATGGACACCGAAAGTGTTCGCCAAGCTGCAGTGGAAGCCATTGGCAGCGAAACCAACCTACTACGGCAGATGCTAGGCATCCGCAATTACGTATACGACCATCTCAGCTATCGAGTCACGCCCTACATTGACGCACCCGATTCGGTTTTAGAGCGGGGCAGCGGCTCTTGCGGTGAGTATGTCGGTGTTCTGCTGGCTCTGGCCCGACTGAACGGCATCGCCTGTCGTACCGTAGGCCGCTATAAGTGTCCACCCCATCCTGATTTGCGCGGCGTGCCCCTGATCCCGGAGTACAACCACGTCTGGATCGAGTTCTATATTCCTGATTTCGGCTGGGTACCAATGGAGTCTAACCCGGACGACACTGGCGATAGTCCTTATCCCCGTCGCTTCTTTATGGGTCTACCCTGGCTCCATGTCGAAATTGGGCGGGGCATTTCTTTCGAGACGATTAGTGCACGTGATTATTCGATTGGCGAACTTGCCATCAACCACGTTCGTTTCCGCGTGCTGGACGAGCTGTAGTAGTTACGACAACTCAGATGAGACCTTCACCTGATTCTTACAGAATCAGGTTTTTTGTTAGCAACCTGCTGTCTAGCGCAGCCTAGCTTTGGCCAAATAGATAACAATCATCTCTAGATCTAGCTAATAATCTGTAGCCGCTACCTGGAATAACATGGCGGCTGTCCCTCAAACTTGACTTGCCTCTGCTTAGCAGAGCCCGAGCCACTGCTTAGCCTTAACCTTTTTTCTAGTAGTTCTCTGAAATACCTATAACGTCTGCCGCAACGTTTTCTCGTCTGACTGAATAGGGGATTGCCTAAAACGCAGGCTTTGATGGGAGCATGAATTTTGGAAGCTTCAAGCACTCAAGGCCTTTGTGCCTCCGCGACAGCAAAATCGAGCCTAAATTCACACTGAATCCGAATCTAAAGCTAATTGCTTCCGATAAAGTTCAAGCGCCTTGCCAAAGCAGTATGGGCTTGAATTTTTCCGTGAGCCTAAGAACGCAAACTCCTTTTTCTCTAGAAGTCATGACTAACGGCACTATAATCACCCTGACTAGATACTGCTAAGGATGGATGATTAATTACTAAGCTTCGTCATAAGGTCCTGATGTCGTTAGTGCCAGAAAGAGTGTTGAAATGAGGAGTATAAGCCCTCTAGCATATGTAGGCCTGCTTGGATTAGGAGTTTTAGGGAGTGGAGTACCTGCACTGGCAGAACAGGCACCTTTAGCAAATGTGCAAGCAGTAAGCTCTACTGCTGAAGCAGGCGCTTTATCGACAATGTCCTCAGCTTCAACCTCTGCCCATGACTTGCAGAGATCAGCGGAGCCCGCACATACCAGCTTTACAACTTCTCAAGTTGAGGAAGAAGTTCAGCTTGCTCAGACTCCAACTACCTCACCGGATCCGGCATTTAGTCAGCCCACTACGCCTGCTCCGGTTGAGCCAGCTCCAACCGACCAAAGCCCTACCCTACAAACCCCGATCGAGCAGACGCCTGCCCCTGCCGAGCAAGCCCCTCTGGAGCAGACACCTGCGCCCAGCTCAACAGGACAAACTCTTGATATCCGACGGGCACCTACCAGCCCTAACTACATTGGCGTTGGTGGTAGTCTCGGTCTAATCGAAGACGCCTATGGAGACTTCGGTGCCTTCTCCGCAATCAGCAAGTTTCGCATCACGTCCATCTTTAGAGGTGCGGATGTCTCAGTGCGCCCCTCGATCATAGTCGGCAGCGATGTCACCATCCTTGCGCCTTTCACCATAGATCTAGTGGGCATCAGCCCCGACCTACCTGCCACCGTCATTCCCTATGTTGGTCCTGGTGTAACCTTCACGACTGACGACGACGCCTTTTACTTCACACTGACCGGCGGCTTAGACTTTCCCATCGGCCAGTTCACTGCCAACGCAGCCCTCAACATCGGCTTCCTAGACGATGTTGCCTTGGGCTTCCAGTTGGGCATTGGCTACAATTTCTAGTCCCATCTCTGGCCTTAGTTAGACAGCCTTAATTGGGCCACAGCTAGGTTAAGGGCCTCACAGGGGGCATAACTTAACTAGATCTACTAGTCGTTCAGGTCCTGCTCGGCGGTTTCGAGCACTTGCAGAACTCGCTCTCGCAGGACCTGAGCTGCTCCTGCGTCTCCTTGTTCTTCTAACTGGTCAATTGCCTTTCCCAACCAGATCTTGCGCTCTTGGATCGTGCCCTTATGTCGCACTACCAACCGCAACCAGTGATTGACCAAATCCTCCAAGTAGGCCTGACGGCCGCGCAGTTGCTCTAGACGCATAGTTGTTGAATCCACCCTGTTATCCCAGCCCGTACCTCTAATCATAAGAAAATAATCCTCCGCCCCGAAGGTTGCTCTTCAGGGCGGAGGATTATTTAGGAGTCAGATACAGTAGTACCGTATCTTAAGAACGAATCTTAATCTTAGGAACGACGGCTCACTCTCGGCACAGGGCGAGACGAACGCGGACGTCCACCTTCGCTGCCACCATTGGAGCGTTGCTCTGGCTCTAGTTCATCAGCTAAAGCCATGTCTCCCGGCTTGCGATTGCCATCGTAGGCCAACTGTAATGCAGCTGCCGCAATTGCCTGGACATCGTAACCATCGCCACCCAACTGGGCCACGAGGGGCAAGAAAGAAGCTAGCCGTTCTCCAGATAGAGCCTCCTGGATACGGGTCTTGAATTTCTCCAAGTTCTTGGCTTCTACTTCTGCACGCGTCGGCAGTGATAGCACCTCTAGGGTCTGGCCAACGTGACGCTCAATCGCCCGCAGCTTGTAACGCTCAAAAGAGGTGACCAAGGTGATGGCACGCCCTTCACGCCCAGCTCGGCCTGTACGACCGATGCGGTGAACATAACTCTCAAGGCTATCTGGCAAGTCGTAGTTAACGACGTGGGTCAGCGTATCGATATCAAGCCCGCGAGCTGCAATGTCTGTTGCCACAATCCAGCGGACCTGTGAGGAACGGAACCTGCTAAGCAGCCGCTCACGCTGGCTCTGGCTCAAGTTGCCGTGATACTCATCTACGCTGTGCCCAGCGGCCTGAAGCGTGCTCGTGAGTTCAGCTGCCGCTTGGCGTGTGCGCACAAAGATAATCGCAGCTTCTGGATCTTCTACCTCCAGAATTGGCAGCAGCGCCCTAGACTTGGGCACGTTGCGGGGCAGTTGATAGGCTACCTGAGTAATGCGGACAGGGGCATCTTTAGGAGTCTGCACCCTTACATTCACCGGCTCTTTCAAGTAGCGGCGAATGAGTTGCTGCATACCATTGTTGAGCGTGGCCGAGAAGAAGGCCGTTTGGCGGGCATCTGGCACCTGAGACAAGATCCGCTCAACATCTGGCAAGAAGCCCATATTGAGCATCTCGTCAGCTTCGTCCAGCACCAGCATGCGGACACCGTTCAAGCGCAGGCTACCACGCTCTAGCAAGTCAAGAACCCGGCCGGGTGTCCCGACAACTACCTGAACCCCGCGCTCTAGACGCTGGAGCTGGCGTTCAATCGACTGCCCCCCGTAAACCGGCAGAACCCGCACACGAGATTCTGTGCGAAAGCTATGTAAAGCTTGGGCAACCTGAATCGCTAATTCGCGAGTCGGTGTCAAAATTAAAGCTTGGACATCTGGGTTATTTTGCTCCAGACGGTGCAACAAAGGCAGTCCAAATGCGGCAGTTTTACCAGTACCGGTTTGAGCCTGGCCAACGACATCACGCCCCTCCAGTAGAACTGGGATGGCTTGAACTTGGATAGGGGTCGGGTCGGTAAAACCTAGGTCACCCAATACACGCAGCTGCGCTTCTGAGAGTCCTAAAGTTTGAAAAGAAAGGGTCACGAATACTCCTGTTTCAGGATGGAAATGAACATCTGCCCCTTGACACCAACCGCGTACCCCGCACAGTCTGACACGGGCTCCAAACACCTGTGAGGAAACTTCTAGAAAGAAGCAGGACACGCCGGCATGTTCCCTTCAGCCAGGTCTTTGAGCTGCCGGGCCAAGAGGGGCGTTCGTCACTTGTTTACATAGCTTAAATTATAGCGAAAATCCGGCAAGTGTAACGAACTAGTGGAGTTTAGGCAGCAAATTCCCAAGATTTGGGTCTCCTTATCTTCACGATTCGTGACAAAGAGGCCAAAACCGGGAGAAACCGGCAAGATGTCCTAGATATCCTAGCGGGCCGCTAAGACTGCGCTCGTACTTGCCTTCAAGCTTGCCCTAGCAAGCTGTTCGCCTCAACAGTTGTCGGAAGTTGTCTGAATGTTGGTAGATCAGCGATAGATTACCAGTCAGGTTGCCCACACTGGACCCAGCTCAGCTAACAAGCGATGGGGAGCAGCAATCAAGAAGCACAGACTAGTCGATGGAAATCGACTGCGGGCCGCTACTCTTGCCGTTCTGTTCACCAGGAGGAGCAGTGAAGCCGGGTTGATCAGACTGTTGATCTAGCCAGGTTCTCACCGGGTCTTCCGTTAAGCTCAGACGCAGCAAACCAGAAACCAACCCGCCCAGGAAGGCAGCTGGCTGCTCGACCAACTCTTTAAAAATCGGCCCTAGCTCATCCATGATGGATCTACTCACTCCATTAGGTTTTCTTGAGTCGATCCTAGCGCGTTCATCTGCCGACTGAGGATAGTCCCAGGCCCCCCATGCTGGAACCTAGTCTAGAAACCATTAAAAATGCCTACGACCAAGGCGATTACAACCAGGCGATGGCAAACCTGCAAGCCCTATTGCAAGAGCAGCCAGAGGCCAAAGATCGTCCGCCAGTGCAGCTCTATCTGGGTCTGCTTTACGCTCAGCAGGGTCAACGCCAAGAAGCTGAGGCAGTACTACGGCGGCTCCTGCAATACAGCCACAATCGCCAAGTGCTCCACCTGGCTCGGCAAGCTTTAAGCACGCTTCTCAAGGATGGGCCTGCGCCTGCAAGCTCTACTCAAGTCTCACCAGCCCAGGCCTCACTAACCCAGACCCCACCAGCTCAAGCCTCGACCCAGGAGAGCAGTTCACCAGCCGAGCCAGCATCGGTCCAGTCTGGTTTACCAGAGTCTTGGGAGCCAGCAGAACTAGTATTCCTGGTTTGGTCCCCAGCTGAAACGCTAGAGCGCCCTGAGCAGCAGCGTTGCGCAGTCACCTTAGCCCAACATCTGCCCAGTACAGATGCATACACGCTTCAACTACATATGCGTCGCGGGGGGGCTCGGGTTTTGCATCAGGGTGAAGCAGCTCACCTGTGGCCTCTGTATCAAGCTCTGAGGCAAGCGCAGGTACCAGTTCAACTGGTGCGTAGCAGCCAGGTCCAGAAGCTCATTCTTCTGCCTGGACAGCAGTTGCGTGACGAAGGCGACGGTTGGGGTAGCTTTCAGCCTCTCAGCGTTACCGGCGACAGCAAACCTGCTTATCGCTTCGCCTGGGCAAGCGTTCGAAGATTGCTGATCACATCAGCCCGCATGACCACCCTGCAAGTTCGGGAAGTGGAGATCCAACAGACTCGGCCCTGGAGCAAACCTCAGACTCAGATTGAAGAAAAGATGGTCGAGGTTGTACAGGACTACGGCCAAGTCTGTGATCTGCATCTAGCCGATCCTGAGGCTCCCATCCTGCGACTCAGTGACCGTGACTTTGCTGGGAACAGTCCTGCGCCAGCCTGGGAGCATTTAATGACCTGGATTCAGAATCAGTGTCCTCAGGCAGAGGTGGATCGCAGTGGCGATGTGTTTCTACAAGAGATAATTCGTCCTGAGTGGCGGAACTTGCCCACAGTGCCCTGGTCCGGCTACTATCCTCCCGAGCAGCCCTACTTAAGAGGGGGGACAGCTTTGCAGTTCTACTCCAGTTTGGTTTACCTCTCCCACCAGAAGTCGTGAGCGCTGGGGCAAGTTGACGGAAGCACACATTTAGTGTTGACTGAAAGGCTATAGCCCTCAGGCACACTAGATCTTGCCCTTACTGGACGCCTGCCCATGGTTGCACAACTGGAGCCTTCAGCCCTAAGCCCATCTCAGCCCACAAAGCCAGCTTCTCGATTGGAATCAGAGCTGCTGCCCATTGTGGAGGGATTGGTTCAGGTCGTTACGGCACCCCATCGCAGCTTTTTCACAAGTGTTATGGCACAGGCGCTGCGGGTTGCCGGGCAGGGACGCAAAGTTCTAGTTGTGCAGTTTCTGAAGGGTGGCATCCGGCAAGGTCACGAGCATCCGGTCCATTTAGGTCAAACGCTGGACTGGTTGCGCTGTAGCTTGCCCCGCTGTATTGATACTCCCCAACTTGATGAATCGGAGCAAGCTGCACTCACCGAACTCTGGCAGCACACCCGTACTTGTGTACTGCGGGGAGACTACAATCTGGTAGTTCTAGATGAGCTGAGTTTGGCAGTCAATTTCAACTTGATCCCAGAGGCTGAGGTGCTGGAACTTTTGCAGCAGCGTCCAATCTCGGTCGACGTGATTCTGACGGGTCCCGACATGCCCCAATCTCTGCTCGACGCTGCCGATCAAATTACGGAACTGCGCCGTAGCTACTGCCCGTAGGGGCCGAAGAAATTATGCTCAAAAATGATGCCTGGATTACGCAAATGGCCCGTACAGGCATGATCCAGCCTTTCGAGCCTGCTTTGATACGACAGGTAGAAGAGCGCCGGGTGATCAGTTATGGCCTTTCTTCCTTTGGCTATGACATTCGCCTATCGCCTCTGGAATTTCGCATCTTTCGTCATATTCCGGGTACAGTCGTTGATCCTAAAAACTTCAACCCGGAGAATTTGGAGTCCACTTCTTTGCATGAGGATGCCAGCGGCCAATTCTTTATTTTGCCCGCTCATTCCTATGGCTTGGGCGTCGCCTTAGAACGGTTGGCTTTGCCTGATACCATTACGGCTCTATGCATTGGCAAATCAACTTACGCCCGCATTGGCGTCATTGCCAATCTCACTCCGGCTGAAGCCTCTTGGCGCGGTCATTTGACTTTAGAGTTTTCAAATTCCTCCAGCGCCGATTGCCGAATTTACGCTAATGAAGGGGTTGTGCAACTGCTGTTTCTAGAGGGCGAACCCTGTAAGGTCAGCTATGAAGCAAGGCAAGGCAAATATCAGGATCAACCCCAACAAGTCATCGTGGCTCGGGTCTGAGTTTAAAGTTCAAATTGAATCTCAGTTGGCTGTGCTCAGCTGTCTGGCAAGTCAAATTAATCAGCATACTGGCCTACTGCCGTAGGGCATTGTTATGAAGCGCGCAGTCTGTTGCCTGTTCTTGCAACAGGGCTATGGATTCTCTTTGTCTAGCTGCTCTAACCCTGAATCCCTCAGGGAAACGAGGAAAACTAGTGAGTAGATAGCAACAGCGATCCCCAAACCTACTCCAGCGTGAAGGCAGCATGACTAAGACATCCACAGGTCGGCTTGTGTTGAGTTTGCTCCTCAGCAGTGCCTGCCTAACCCCACTGTTGGCCTGGACCCTCAGCTCCAAAAGCCTCGCCCAGGCAGCCCCAAATGGAGTTCCAAGTTCGGGCCGAGATGCCGATGAAGAAACTAATATCCGGGTCTATCAGGTTGCTAGCCCCGCAGTAGTCTCCATCGAAACCTCTTCCGGTAACGGCAGTGGCAGCATTGTGGATGCGAGTGGCCTGGTATTAACTAACGCCCATGTCGTGCGGGGGCAAAGAACGGTCAATGTCGTTTTGGCAGATCGAACCCGCATACAAGGGCAGGTCATCGGCATCGGACGAGGGTCGCAAGACTTAGCTTTAGTTCAACTTCAGCGTCCGCCGCGCAATCTTCCCACTGTCCGTTTGGGTAACCCCAACGCCTTGCAGGTAGGACAGCGGGTGTTTGCCATTGGCAATCCCTTTGGGCAGTTTGCGGGTACGCTCACCACCGGCATCATCAGCCGCATCGACCGCGAACGCGGGTTGGTTCAGACTGACGCAGCGATCAATCCGGGCAACTCCGGCGGTCCCTTACTCAACAGTCGGGGGGAGTTGATCGGTGTCAACACAGCCATCTTCACTGCAGGACGGGGTGGCGGCAACATCGGCATTGGCTTCGCCCTGAGTGTGGCTCAGGTCCAACCTTTTCTGGCTGAAGCGCAGGCAGGCCGCCTGCGCCCTGGAACTAGAACTGATAGCCCAGGCGGGCAGCTCGCCTTTAATGGCCGTCCAATCCAGGGCGAGTTAAGCTCAGGCGACGGTACCTTACCTGATGACGGCAGCTTCTACGACCTCTACCAATTCCAGGGGCGAGCAGGTCAACAGATCACCATCACCATGAACAGCAGCCAGTTGGACTCTTATCTGATCCTGCTAGGGCCCAACAATGCAGTAGTCCGGGATGATGATGGCGCTGGTGGGCAAAATGCCCGCATTCAAGTTCGCCTACCCGCCGACGGAACCTACAGCCTGCTCGCCAACACGTATGAAGCAGGGCAATCGGGCCGCTACACCCTGCAGGCTGTGCTGGGACAAGCCACGCGTCAACCGTCTACTCCCCAAACTCCCCAAACTCCCCAAACCCGGAACAGCCGCCCTATCCTTCAAGAATCGGGCAGCCTCCAGAACGGGGACCGGCAGATTCCTCGTGATGGCAGCTTGTTCGACGCCTACACCTTTCAGGGCCGAGCCGGACAACGCGTCACCATTACACTAACCAGCCAGCAGTTCGATGCTTACTTAATCCTGAGGACTGCAGCAGGTCGAGTCGTGGCCGAGGATGATGACAGCGCTGGTGGTACGAATGCGCAAATCACTGTCGTTCTGCCTACGGATGGGGCCTACCAAGTGATTGCCAATGCCATCGACCGTACGGGTCGTGGTTCCTACCAACTATTAGTACGATGACTCTCCGTATTCATACGTGCTTTACCCCAATATAAATTCGATATAAATTTCTATAAAAGCCGTAATTGCACGGAGACCCCCACATCTAGTGCCAAGGATTGCGAAATAGGCAGAACACCGCCAACTGTGACCACAGGGATGGAGCCAATGGGAGTGTCAAGGGGGGCCTAACCCCTCGACTTTTGAACCCCTTTTGACCGAAAACAGTAGCCATAGCGTGAATCAATCTACCCAGGCACGGGGATAGATAGATTAGGGGAGACGGGTCATTTTGAACGCATCACCCGATGCGAGCTACGGAAAGTCTCAACTCTACCCTGTGCCTGCTCCAGGTGTCTCAGATCACATACTCAATGCTGATTGAGAGACATAAATCGTCAGGGGTGCCGGAGTGTCTCAGGGGAGTGTTAACAGCCGAGTTAACCACAACCCTCTCAGCCGAAGGTGTTTTGGGATCAGAAGAGTTATGCCTGTTCGGTCACAGCCTACGTCCCCATCCTGTACAGCATTCACAGTGAATTTACCGAAGCCGGATCACAGCGACGATCATCCATCACGGGGAATCTGCCTAGTCGTGGAGGCTACCTACCAGCTTTTATACCGGGAACTCAAAGCCGCGACGAGCGCCTCAGAGCGCGACTGTCGCTTGGTTGCTGAGCGGCTTGCGGCTGAAGTCGACCGGATTTGTCAGGAGAGTAAGCGCATTCAAGCTTCTGGGGAAGTCCGTACTTGGGAAATTGCCCTCGCTCGTCACCGCCTCAAGCAATGCTTGGGCTACTACCGCTTAGGCTCTAAGCAGGGCCGTGTCGAATTACACAGCACGCTAAGCGCTGTTATTTACCGCTATATCGCGCCGCCTCAGTCTCGGCTGGGTTATCAAGCTCGCTGCGCGCTCATCGATGACTTTCTACAAAGCTTCTATATTGAAGCCTTCAATGCCTTTCGTCGAGAAACTGGCTTGGGACCGGAGTATAGCCCTCGGACCTTGCTAGAGCTAGCCGAGTACATGGCCTTTGTCGAGCGATATGGCAAGCGGCGTATTCCCCTGCCAGGACGGCGTTCACAACAGCTCATCATCCTGCGAGCCCAAACTTTTTCGCAGCAACAACCACCCGAAACTGCGATCGACATCGAGCAGGCTACAGAAGCTAGCCGAACTGACGGCGCTGAAGGCAGCAATTGGCTTCCTTCCTCTGCGGCTCAGGTCCGCGAGCAGATGACCTCGATTGAGCCAGACTCCAGTGAAGATTCACTACGCGACAAAGTCGTGGAAGAGCTGCTGGCCTACCTGGAGAAACGAGGCCAAACCGACTGCGCCGACTACTTCGCTCTGCGTCTAAAGGACCTGCCCACTGCAGAAATCGAGGAAATCCTGGGCTTGACCCCACGCCAACGCGATTACCTACAACAGCGTTTCAAGTACCACCTGATTCGCTTCGCTCTCTCGCATCGCTGGGAACTGGTTCACCAGTGGCTAGAAGCTGATCTGGAGCGAAATCTTGGGCTAACATCACGGCAGTGGCAGGAGTTTACTGCTGTGCTCGGCGAAGATCAGACCCAAATCCTGGATCTCAAACGTGAGAAGTTGGCGGATGATGTCATCGCTCGCAAGCTGGGCTGCACGGTGAACCAGCTTCAGAAGAAGTGGTTCCACTTGCTGGAGCAAGCCTGGGAAATTCGTAACAATGCATCCTCCGGAACTGAGGCGGCAGTGGATGAATAGGGACTCAGAAGCGCTCGACCGAGGGCTGATGGCCTGGCTGTTCGGAGAGGAATCCTCTCCGAACACGGACGGGTCATTTGCTGATCTAGAGCGTAACCAGCGAATAAGCCAAACCTGGGGAGAGTTACCGGCTGTGCAGGACCGTTTTCAAGCGATTTTGAAGCGCCGCCTCTACGTAGAGATTGAGCGCAATCCGCCGCTGTTCCCGTGGGAAACTGAGTTATCAGATTACACGACGCCCGAACGCAGCTTAGAGGCCGTACCAGACTACGCCAGTGCTAGCGCTGAGGAAGTTGCCTCCGCTAGGGCTTTAGGTTTCTGGGCTAGCCAAGTGCAACGTTTAGAGCTGCCGGTGACGCTGCCCAAAAAGGTATTGGCAGTGCTACTGGCGAAAGCCCAGACCCTCATTCATTCCTCAATGCGAGAGGGGGCTCGGCTAGTGCGCTGTGTTGAAGATCTGTTTCCAGATCAAAACCAGCAACTCAATCAGATTGCAGGCATGGTCTTGCAGGGTGCCAGCCGCGACACTGAGAAGCTAGCAGATGCCATTACCAGAGAATTTTCTGGTAGCTATGAGCAGGCCCAGCCTCAGCAGCAGATGGCTCTTTCTCTGCTGGCCGCACGCGAGATTCTCAATAACTTGAGCGTCTCTGTGCGTCCTGGTGCTCCAGCAGTCGAACGCCAGTGGCCAACCGATTCAGGTGAGCTGGTGATTCAGGTTTCTAGCGCTCAACCGGGACAGATCGAAGTCGAGGCTCAGACACCTCTAGCAGGCGCGTTAAAGCTGTTTGTCGGTGAGCAGGAAGTTGACTCCGCCCAGCGCAGTCGAGCTGGCCTACTTAGCGTAGCGGCGACAGGTGGGTCTGCCTGGATCCTAACCGTTGAGCTGCAAGGAGCAGAGCCTCTGAGCCTGGCCTTACGGCTAGAGGCTTAACTCTCCTCAGAACAAAACAGATTACAAATAGAGGCCGATACCGCCTGTGGGCAATCGGCCTCTATGCTTTTGAGAACTGTGCTTTTAAGAGCCTGTGTTTTGGGGATAGGATTTGAACTGTTTGAACTGGTTTATCCAAACCTCTACGGTCAATCCAGCTTGTCCAGACTGATGCGCGGGTCCACAGCTTTGAGCAAAAGATCGGCCAGCAAATTGCCAATAACCAGCATGGCAGCCCCAATTAGCAAAGACGCCATGACGACGTAGAGGTCTTTCTGCTGGACAGCTTGCAGGATCAGTTTGCCAAGCCCAGGCCAGTTGAACAGCGTTTCTGCAATGAAGGCACCGCTAAGCAAACTGGCAAATTCAAAGCCCAGAAGTGTCACCAGGGGATTGATCGCATTGCGGAGAGCGTGAAAGTAAATAACCCGGTTCTCAGACAACCCCTTGGCACGAGCCGTCTGAATGTAGTTCTGTCGCAGTACGTCCAGCAGGTTGCCTCGGGTGAGGCGTTGCAAACCGGCAAAGCTAGTCACGCTCAGCGCTAATGTAGGCAAAATCATATGCCAGGCAATGTCTAGCACTTTGCCAAGCGGCGAAAGCTCAGCGAAGCTAATGCTGGTCATGCCCCCCACTGGAAACAGGGGTGTGTTCTGAGCAATCACTAGAAATAGCAGTGCAGCAATGAAACTGGGAAAGCCTTGCAAGGTGTAACTCAGAAGCTGAATTGTGCGGTCAATCCAGCGGTTCTGATTCACAGCGCAAAAAATCCCTAAAGGAATCGCCACACCCCAAGTCACGATGATTGAGGAGATCGCCAGCAGCAGTGTATTGAGCACTCGTTGACCAATCAGCGTTGCAGCCGGGATACGGTAGCTGAAGCTGGTGCCAAGATTACCGTGCAGTGCTTGCCAGAGCCAGCGGGTGTACTGCTCCCAAATGGGCTTATCTAGGCCAAACTGCTGGGTCAGTTGCTCAATAGTTTGAGGATCGATGGTTGGTTCTAGCTTCAGTGTGTCCAGGTAGTTACCCGGTGCCAGCTGAATCATGAAAAAGCTCAGCAGCGAAACCAGCCATAGCGTTAGCACCGCTTGCAACAGGCGCTTGACGACATAGGCAGTAGTTTGCCCTGAAAGGACCCGGCTACCCCTAGCCCAAGGACTGCGGCTAACCGTCGTATCAGGAGAGGTCATGGGCGAGCCCGAAGAAGGTCAGTAGGTAATGAGAGAGACAATCGGTACCTGAGCGGGCAACTGCTTACGCCCATCCAAGGCCGACAGCTCGATGATAAAACCAAAGCCTACCAGACGGCCTCCAGCCCTCTCTACAAGCTTGGCAGTTGCTAAGGCTGTTCCACCCGTGGCAATCAAGTCATCTACCACGAGCACCTGGCTATCGGGCTCAAATGCATCCTGGTGCATCTCCAGGCGGTCAGTGCCATATTCGAGCGCATATTCGTAGCTATACACGGCTCCAGGCAACTTGCCAGGTTTGCGCACCGGCACAAAGCCAGCGCCCAGGCAGTAGGCCAGCGGCGCTCCTACAATAAACCCTCGGGACTCAGCACCGACAACATAATCGATCTTCTGGCCCTCAAAAGCTTGAGCTAAATCGTTCACTAACTGGCGCAAGCCCTTAGCATCCCGTAAAAGCGTAGTAATGTCCCGGAAAAGGATGCCTGCCTTGGGAAAATCTGGAATATCGCGGACAAGGGCTTGAAGGTCCATGAGGTTGAATTGAGATGTTCTGAGGTTAAGTGTGCTAGCTGACGCCAATTCAGTAAGACGATAGCTTATCCACATCTCCTGATAGGTAGGTGGGTAACTTTTCCGTAGATGGGTACAATAAGCGCGACTCGTTGCTTCATACCCTGCCTGTAGTTGAACTGCTATTGATTGCAGGAAACTCGTACACTGGTCAACGGGTCATTTGGGTTTGAAGCGGTTTTCGAGGCAGTACGTTCAGTGTGATGCAGGTAAATAGTTCTACAGACTTTGCAGACAACCAGGAGCCAAGCGCACTCTTTGAGACGCTGCCGGAACTGAGTGGCCTGCCCGCCGAATGTCCACGGCGCACAAGAATTCAGCTAGATCTGCTTCTGCTTAGTATTGAGTCGGTCGAGCGACTCGGCGCTGAAGCCATGCTCTATGCAGCGAAAGACCTCCAGCTTCAGCATTTGATTAAAAATCGGGTGGTTCTCTGGCGTCTGCGCAGTACGAGTCCTTACCGCCGCCAGACGCAACGCCGTCCCCTGAGTCTGGATGAAGCCAAAGCCCTGACGCTTGTGACCTGCTATCTGGCGCGTCGCCTGACTGTGCTCATCCGTCAGCTTCTCCTCGCTCAACAGCAACTGAATGAGCAGGGGCTGGGGGTGGAGCAGCATTTCCGCCTCAACGACTACCTAGAACGCTTTCGCAGCTATTTCCGCAAGCGAATGCAACCGCGACGCCTGATGGACGATGCCAAGTTGAATGAGATGGCCATTGAGCTTTTGAACAAGTTGCTGTTGTGCAGCGGCACAGCCGGACCTGCTCGTCTGTGGGCTTCCTTGTTCGACGGTGAGGTGGAGTAGATACCCGATGCTCACTCTAGTCCGCACCTACAACCTGCCCAACTGCACCCTGACCTTGGAGGGTATTGCTGCTCCGAATAATGCCTATTCTGAGCGCCCTCCTCTATCGATCCTGACTAACTTTGAGTGCAATTTCTTAGGGTTGAACTCGCCGTTGTCGGGTAATCGGGAACTGCTAGAAGCCTTGAACTCAGCCGTCAGTCAGTACGCCCAGAGCTTACTAAGCGGCGTGTCTGGCCCTAGCAAACCGAGTTTAGTCAGAGTAGAGCGCCAGGGACTCGACCGGCACGTTCTGACCCTCAGGCAACCACCACAGGACGGTAGCCCAAACGGCACAACCGCTCCAACCGATCAGCAGGCTGAGCAACGGCTTGAACTGAGCACAGTGCAACTGTTCGATTTAGTCGAGGCGCTAGATCAGCTGGGCGCCGATACGCAAACGTTGCCGGAACTTCAGCCTCACTTCACACCAGTTTCTAGACGTTACTCACCTCATCGCGCCAAGCCGGTTGAGCAGGCGGCTCCTGCTTTGTTCGGACTGACTGGCCTAGCGGTGGCAGCTGTCGCCTTCTTCTTTGTCCCCATTCCCAACGTCAGGCCACCTGAGCCAGTCCCTTCCCAAACCTCCTCTAGCACAGCCACACCAGTCCCTACACCGACTGCCACCGCTCCGCCTACCATTAGTGATTCCCAAGCGATCAGCAGCCTGCGTCAGCAGATCTACGACGAGATTGACAAAGCTTGGAGAACGACCCCGACTTTCCGCAGCGATCTCACCTACCGGCTCTCGGTCAATGCCAATGGCTTACTGACTGGCTACCGAGCTCTGGATGCAAACTCGGAGCAGTTTGTCAGAGATACGCCTTTACAATCCCTGCTCTACGTACCGGTGCCTACGCCCAATGCCACTCCCTCACCCGTTGAGACGTCCTCAACCTCGCAGGAGCCAACCGCACAGTTCGAAGCCACGTTCACACCGGACGGCAAGCTGAGTGTAGAACCCTACACGGAACCGGCTACAAGCGAAAGCGAGACTGCGACACCAGCAGCCTCGCCTTGACATAAATGAAAGCTCAAGTAACCTCCCTAGTCCAAACAGGGCTACGGAGGTTACTTATTTAGGCTCGATTGGATCTTAAATACCCCTGCCTTATACCTGCTTATGGCTAGGCTAAAGGCAACTAGACAGGCTAGTCCAGGGTTGCAGACGATTGCAGGTGGGCTTCTAAGAACCACAGGCGCATATCAACGGCGCGCGAGATCTCGGTGTAGAGATCAGCGGTGTCCTTGTCTCCTAGAGAATCAGAGTCGTCAATAGCCGTACGGATGCGGCTGCTGTACTGGCCGTAGCGCTCGACGAGGGCTTCGACGTGCTCTCTGCCTTCAACAGCTCCCAGGGGATACTCCGGTAAGGCAGAGGCCTCTGCGGCCATGCGCGCCGTTCCTTGGGCAATGCCACCGAGCGTTGTCGCTCGTTCAGCCAATAAATCCACGAAGCCCAGCACTTCCGTCGCTAGCTCATCAAACAGCAGATGCAGCTGGTAGAAGTTCATGCCCTTGACGTTCCAGTGAGCTTGCTTCACTTGGGTGTAAAGGTCGAGCGTGTCGGCCAGGTGCTGGTTCAACATGCCGATTAGCTGCGTGCGCTTCTCAGCAGGGATGTTGATGCGGCTCTGATACTGTGCGGTCTTTGCCGTCTTGGTCTGACTGACTGCCATCTTTAACTCTCCTGTCGCAGAGATACTAAAACGAACTCATTACGACTACGCTTAGTCTAGCAAGAAATGCCCTACTCTGTCAAAGGCGCAGTTGTCAAGCGTGCTTAAACCACGTCTGTAGGCGGAGTGAGATTAAGCTCCCATGATCTCGTAGCCACCGTCTACATAGATGATTTGGCCGGTGATGCCACTCGACAAGTCACTACACAAGAAGGCAGCCGTATTGCCCACTTCCAAGGGGGTAACCGAACGGCGGAGAGGCGCTACTTCTTCAACATGGTGGATCATGTCCAGGATGCCGCCAATTGCTGAGGATGCCAGTGTTCGAATCGGACCGGCAGAGATGGCATTCACGCGAATGTTTTGGGGGCCCAGCTCGGCAGCTAGATAGCGAGTGTTGCACTCAAGAGCGGCTTTAGCAGTGCCAGCTAGGTTATAGCCTGGGATCACCCGTACCCCGCCGAGGTAGCTGAGCGTTACTACGCTGCCTCCTTGAGTCATCAGGTGCTTTGTAGCTCCGCACAGTTGGACCAGTGAGTAGGCGCTGATATCAAGGGCTTGATTAAAGCCAGCGCGGGAGATGTCGCTGAAATTGCAAGTGAGGTCTTCTTTATTCACGAAAGCAAGGCAATGGATCAAGATATCCAGGCGACCCCACTTTTCCTGAATAGCAGCGACCATCTCCTCGATCTGCGCATCATTCTGGACATTGCAAGGCAGAAGCAAATCTGGGGCTAGTGGCTCGACCAACTCGGCAACCTTAGCGCGATAGCGATCTCGCTCATCGGGCAGGTAGGTGATAGCGAGGTTGGCTCCAGCCTTGTGCAAGGACTGGGCAATACCCCAGGCAATAGAACGATTGTTGGCAATGCCAGTGACCAGCGCATTTTTTCCGGTCAGGTCAAGCATGGATCTCTCCAGATCGGGTGGCGGCGTGACGAGATCTTACGATACAGCAGCCCTGCCTCTCTCCCGCTCCAGAATCCAGTCTCGTATCACCGCTCAGCAAAACTAAAGTCTGTTGTGATACCGTTTGGTCAAAATTGGTTACCTGTAATACAAACCGCAAGCCTTGAGTAGGTTTAAGTGATGAAAACTTAGTCAGGGCGTTCAGCAAGCCTTGAGATCATCCAGACCGGGAGGGATAGAGGTGGGGAAGGAACGATGGTTGTGACCCAAGATCGGCCTCTAGCGGCGGTTTTCCGCCAGATGAACAATGGTCTATTTCCGCCGATGGTGGAAACCTTCGAGCGGGGTAAGACAATCTTTTTCCCGGGTGACCCAGCGGAGCGAGTTTACTTTCTGCTCAAGGGAGCGGTCAAGCTTTCGCGGGTCTATGAAGCAGGTGAAGAAATCACCGTCGCCTTGCTACGCGAAAACAGTGTCTTCGGCGTGCTGTCTCTGATTACGGGCAACCGCTCTGACCGCTTCTATCACTCTGTGGCCTTCACCCCGGTGGAACTGGTTTCAGTGCCGATTGAGCAGGTGGAGAAAGCGCTCAAGGAAGACCCAGAACTCTCAATGGTGTTGCTGCGTGGCCTCTCCTCGCGCATTTTGCAAACCGAGATGATGATTGAGACCCTGGCCCACCGCGATATGGGCTCTCGTCTGGTGAGCTTCTTGCTGATCCTCTGCCGTGACTTTGGTGTGCCGGGCGCAGAGGGCGTCACCGTGGATCTGAAGCTCTCGCACCAAGCCATTGCTGAGGCTATTGGCTCTACGCGAGTTACCGTCACTCGGCTGCTGGGCGACTTGCGTAAGCAAAAGATGATCTCAATTCATAAGAAAAAGATCACGGTCCATAATCCAGTGCTGCTGGGCCGCCGTTTCACCTAATTTTTCAGGATCTCTAGAGGCGCAGCCTTCAGCTAGACTGCACCCATGACTTCAACTTTCATGCCCGATTTGTCCGCCCTGCTCCCCATCGCCCGCAACGCTGCTTGGGGCGCAGCCGATATTCTGCTGGAGCACTACAACGGCCACAGCGATTTGCAGGTAGACGAGAAGAAGGACGGCCCTGTTACGGCTGCAGATCTAGCCGTGAATCGTCATCTTCTGTCTACGCTTCAAACTGCCTTGGGCAATGAGCATTTTGCCTACCTCAGCGAGGAGACAGCTGACGTACCCAGCCGTTTTGAGAAACAGTGGGTTTGGATCATTGATCCGCTGGATGGCACTCGCGACTTTATTGACCGCACTGGCGAGTTTGCCGTTCATATTGCGCTGGTGCATCAAGGCCGTCCGGTATTGGCTGTCGTCGCTTATCCGATGGTGCAGAAGCTCTACACCGCTGTGCAAGGCCAGGGCAGTCAGGTAGAAACTCGGGATGGCACTGCTCATGCCTTGCAGGTGTCTGACCGGCAGCAGCCTGAGCAAATGCGTTTGATTGTGAGCCGCAGCCACCGGGACGGCAAGCTAGACCGCTTACTGGCCAAACTTCCAAAGGCGGACCAGCGGGCTGTTGGCAGCATTGGCTGTAAGTTCGCTTCGATCACAGAGCAGGAGACCGACTTCTACGTAGCCCTCTCTGGCAAAAGCGCACCCAAGGATTGGGATCTAGCTGCACCTGAACTAATTTTGACGGAAGCAGGTGGTCAGGTTAGCCGCTTTGACGGCAGCCTGCTGGAGTACAACCGCGCTGATGTGAGCCAATGGGGCGGCATCCTGGCCAGCAATGGCCATGCCCATAACAAGCTTTGTGCATTGGCAGAAGCAGCACTTGCAGAGGTGACATGAGAATGGCTGAGGGGTAACTTGGCTTAAGCTATACCAAGGCTTAGGCCAGCGGCTCCCCTCAATCTTCCAGGGATTTTCGTGTTGAACCTCGTTCAGCACCTCTAGGCTGCTTACCTGACATCAGAGGCTCTGTGAAGCTGAAGTGAGGCATCAGCCAACTTTCTTTTTGGCTGATGAAGACTCTGAGGAGAGTCCATTTCGAGTGTTTCAGTAAAAATACTAGTCACTTATTATCAGGCTGTGCAGCCAAAACTTCTGACGCTTTTTGCATCTACCCGTTGAATATGAGCATCTGCAACTATGGATATCATTGCTCAGTCTAGGGCAGATGGATTGCAGTATTAAGCAAGGAGTTGCATAAGCCAATGTAGAACGTTAAAGATACTCCTAGCCAGATTGCTAATCAGCTAGATGAGTTTCCTGATAACGCTCTAAAGGATTGTATATAGCTGGTGGACTTCTAGTTTCCACTTGCCTAGAGTTCAGTCGCACCCTAGCTGTTCTAGCTGAGGAGTACCTTGATGCATCTATTGCCAAAACTTGCCTGCAAAAACTATCTCGGCTTGGTTCAGCTACCCGCCGCTCTATTGTAAATACTTCTCGGGGTAGATGGCAATCTTCCTCTAGGTTCTGACTTTCACCGGCTACAGGCTTAGGTTGCTATCTCATTCATTGCAGACTTGCTTAGACAGACGCCGGGAGCGAACTGAGCAGGTTTAGCTTAGCAGTAGGCTGCTGTTGGACATTTGGCAAGATGTTCACTGTGTCTACTAAGCACTGTTACTCAGTTTTTTTGTAAGAATGCTTTCCGTCGCGCTTATTGCGCCTCCCTTTTTCAGGTTATTCGTCTGTATCTTTGATATTTCTAGATAAATTTAGAGCCTTAAGGCCTAAAAATTTAGGTCTTGACCTTAGCATCGGCATCCGTAAGTATTTGAGTTCAAAATAGGTCTGCTGATTATAGGGCGACGTCATTTGCTAGGAAACTCCCTCTCAATATTGATCAACCGGTTAGTACAAAGCCTCACCACCTTTGCATTAGTTGCAGCTATTGCTCGTCTGCTGGGACCGTATGAGTTGGGGCAATATTTGCTTGCCTTTGGCTATTACTACATCTTCATGTCTATCGCCTCTCAGGGGCTCAAGGTTCTATTTACGCGAGAACTATCACGTAATCTAGAAGAGGTACAGCTCTATCTAATCAACGGCACACTCCTACAGTTATTTGCAAGCCTTATCAGTTACGGAATATTAGTCATTACAGTATTTTTATTGCCTTATAACTCTGACACCTCTACTGCTTGCTATATCTTGGGCTTGATGGTCGTTCCCTTTTCTCTCTCCAATGTTACAGAGGCGATCTTTCAAGCGCAGGAACGCATGTACTTGATAACCCTCAGTACAGTACCTGTTTATATTTTGCGTCTACTCGTCATCATTTGGATAATGCAACAGGGCTACACTATCAACCTTGTATCCGCGATTCTAGTCCTTTCAGAAATTTTCATTCTTGTATTGCAATGGGGTCTGTTGATCCAAAAGATTAATCTAGAAAGACAGATTAATTGGAGTTTTATGCGGCGCAGCATAAAGGCTGCTCGCACTTTTTTCGCGATCGAAGCCATCGCTGTGCTCAAAGACCGAATGCAGCTGCTCATCCTCTCCTTAATAGGAGGTGAAATCGTAGTTGGACTCTACGGAGCGGTTATGCAATTGATGCAACCCTTTGAGATTATTGCTCATAGTCTTGCATTGGCTATTTTTCCAAGAATGAACAAGATAGTTGCAGCAGAGCCAGAAAAGCTGCGGGACCTTGTTGAAGGCGTCATTGAGATCTTGCTTAGTGTGGCCTTGCCACTAATCATTGGCCTGTTTTTTCTAGGGCGCGACTTATTGGTCTTTGTCTACGGCAATCCTAGCTTTGCTGATGCCGATACCGCTCTTAAGATAGTTGCCTTAGCACTTGTTGCATCATCTCTCATGAAGCCGCTCAGCTTGGCACTAGTGGCAAGTGGTTTTGAACGGATTAATCTACGTGAAGTGAGCGTCACTACTAGTATAGGGGGACTAATTAGCATAGTTCTAGTTACAGCCTATCAACTAACTGGCGCAGCTATAACAGCACTTCTCATGCAATTAATCGCTTGCGGCCAATATGTCTATCCTGTACATCGTCGTTTGTTTCCCATACGCTTCTGGCACGTTTTGCGCTACCCAATGCTAGCTAGCATATGGACTCTATGTGTGTTTCTAATCTTACAAAGAATCACTCAAGACCTTCTCATAACCATGCTTACTGCTACTTCTCTCTACTGTCTATTAATAATGACTCTCAGCATTTATGCTTTCGGAGGTCTAAATGCAGTTAAAGCTAAGTTGCGTCGTAGTTTGTAAATTCAAATCAAAGCCTCGCATAGTTTCAATAAACACTTTCAGATATTCTTATCGTAGATGTTGCTCATGAATGAAAGCAACCAAGTCTTAGTCAGTGCTGTAATCCCAACTTGCGGTCGGCCGCAGATTGTGTCTAGAGCAGTCAAAAGTGCCCTAGCCCAAAGCTTAAGCATGATTGAAGTCATTGTGGTTGTAGATGGCCCTGATGAAGCTACAGCTAGACACTTGGAACAAATTAATGATTCAAGATTGAGAGTAGTCGTATTGCCAGTGAATGTAGGGGCAGCAGGTGCTAGGAATGCTGGAGTTAGTGAAGCTAAGGGGAATTGGATCGCTTTTTTGGATGATGATGATGAATGGCTCCCTCAAAAGCTCGAATCTCAACTTCAAATTGCCAATCATTCAAAGCATACTTTTCCAATTGTTTATAGCCGCTTTATTTGGAAAACGGCAGAATCTGAATTCATTGGCCCCAGAAGAATACCAGCCCCTTATGAACACTTAGCTGACTATCTTTTTTTTCGGAAGTCTCTGTTCTATGGAGAAGCTTTTGTCAACACTTCCACACTCTTTGCAAAGAAAGAATTACTGCTCATAAATCCTCTCGACACAAGCTTACGCCGACATGAAGACTGGAATTGGGTGCTTCAGGTCAGTGCATTGGAAGGTGTAGGAATTCATTTCGCACCTGAACCCTTAGCGATTACTAATATAGAGACAGGGCGCAAGCGCTTAAGTAATATCAACGACTGGCAAGACTCTTTAAACTGGATTCGTTCAATTCGTTCTTTAGTGACTCCGTCTGCTTACTCGTGCTTTCTCCTAACCTTCGTGGGTTTGCAGGCAGCCTCAGAGCAAAACTGGAAGGTTTTCTGGTCTCTACTTAGGGAAGCTATAGAACTTGGTAAGCCTAGACCTATTGACTTTTTACTATATCTGTTGCGGTGGTTGATTCCTCAAGAGGTTCGACAATGGCTTCCAGCTATCTTCTCAAGACAACGTAAGGCAGAACTTAGACCGAACAGCCCGTTACAATAAATGCCCTGTTCTTTGTCTTACGTTAGGTTTAGCTAAATTGTCTGACTGTCAACAGTACAGGGTGGGTTGTGGATAGCAAATCTGTGGAGAAGGTCTCTCATCGTGGCTGGTTACTATTTTTAGTCATTGCTATCTTGGCAATGGGAATATTTTTTCGGTTCAGCAATCTAGATCGAAAAATTTATTGGCACGATGAAGCCTACACCTCGTTAAGAATTTCTGGTTACACAACAGCAGAGTTTTTCGAACAGGTCTATACAGGTTCTTCAATAGGCATTGAGAAGCTTCAAAAATACCAGAATCCTTCCTCTGACAAAGACATTATTGATACGGTTAAGAGCTTAGCTATAGAAGACGCTCAGCATCCACCCTTCTATTACATCATATTGCGGCTTTGGATAGGATGGTTTGGCAGTTCAGTTACGATCATCCGAAGTCTGTCAGCCGTCATCAGCTTACTAGCTTTTCCTTGTGTCTATTGGCTATGCCTGGAGTTATTTGGGTCATCCCTGTCTGGATGGATCGCGATCATATTATTAGCTGTCTCGCCGTTCCAGATCGTCTACGCCCAAGAAGCACGGGAATACAGCCTATGGGCAGTAACAATCTTAGTCGCAAGCTTAGTATTCCTAAAGGCTGTACGACTTAAAACAAAATCTTATTGGAGCATCTATGCAGCGACTGTGGCTATGAGTCTTTACACCTTTTTATTCTCTTTTTTCTTTTTAATTGGTCACGGAGCCTATATAATTGCGATCGAAAAGCTTCGATTCAATAGAACAGTTAGAGCTTATTTATTGGCATCCTTTGTAGGCTTTCTAGCTTTTGTGCCTTGGTTTCTAGTTGTCATTAAAGGTACTTCTCAAATATCTAGAACAACAAGTTGGATGGGCTCTCAAGAAACACCACCGCTCAACTCGATTAAAGTTCTTGCTCAAAATATTAGCCTGACTTTTTTTGATTTATATCTCGGCCAACATTTTAAACTTGACGGCTCTGGGCTCGATCTGTTGCTCTTGCCTCTTCTAATCCTAATAGGATACTCATTTTACTTTCTCTATAATAAAGGACCAAGATCGGCTTGGTTGTTTGTTGTTTTATTGACTTGGATTATACCGTTAGCATTAATACTCCCAGATCTTTTGTTGGGAGGACGACGATCAGCATGGCCTAGATTTATTTTTCCTTGCTCTTTAGGAATTCTGTTAGCTGTTACGTACCTCTTCACCATTCAAATCTCCTCGATTTATGCTGCTAGTTCTTGGCGGCGAAGAATCTGGCAAATTGCCATAACACTCCTGATCTCAGGAGAAGTTCTATCCTGTGCAGTTCATGTGCAAGCACAAGATTGGTGGAATAAGTACGGAGGTCAGCTAATCCTTGAAACAGCCTACGTTGTTAATCAGTCTAGTCAGCCACTTTTAATTAGCGACTCTTCCGATGGCAATACGATGGGTAGCCTACTATCTCTTAGTCATCTGCTAGAACCTAAAGTGAAAGTTCAATTAATTGTTGAGCCCAGCGTCCCCATTATTTCCAGCAACTTTAGCAATATATTTCTATATCAAGCCTCTGAAGCCACAAAGCAGAAATTAAAGAACGATTACGAGATAACGCCTCTTATAGAGCCAGTTTACGAGAGCGGGGCTCTGTATCAACTTAATAGAAAGAATGAAGCGTCGAAGCCAGCAGCCAGCAGCTAGCAAGAGTATTTTTTCTCCTCAATTCTGTATGCAGATCATTTCTCTACATCAGTTAAATGCCTAGCTTTTTACAAGTCAGTGCAGGTCCTTTCAATTTTAGCTAAAACAATGAAAAAAATTCTAAGACTTGCCGAACAGAGTTTTACAGTTCTGTCCCTGCTTCTCTATTCAGGAGGTCCCCTCACTGTACTCCTGTCAGGCGGCGTAAGCGAGGGAGATGGAAGGGCCGTACCAACCGAATATCCCTTGATTCAACTTCTTTTTTTAGTTGTTTATGCAATCACCCTCTTCTTACTCTCTAAACGGTGGAAAGACGTATTTACTGTAGTTTCTAAAAATAGGCTTATTGGGCTTTTTCTAGGGCTCGTCCTAGTCTCAGTTCTTTGGTCTTATGAACCAATGATGACCATACGTCGTAGCATAGCTCTAGCTGGAACCACTCTATTTGGAATTTATTTAGCCACACGCTACAGCTTGAAACAGCAGATACAGTTACTAGGCTGGATGTTTGGGCTAGCAATATTGCTGAGCCTAATATTTGCTCTGGCTCTGCCAAAATACGGAATTATGGGCGGAGTTCATACAGGGACTTGGCGAGGCATTTATTTACATAAAAATGCACTTGGCAAAGTTATGGTGCCAAGTGCGGCTATCTTTCTACTGCTTGCTCTTGACAATCCTAAAAAACAGCTTCTCTTTTGGGGTTGTTTTAGTTCTTCAATTATTCTTTTGCTGCTTTCAACCTCCAAAACTGCTTTGGTTAGCTTTGTATTTCTCTTAAGTGCACTTTGCTTATATCGGTTTTGGCAGAAGCACTATGACGTTATTTTTCCTGCACTACTAGCGATAACAGCAACGATTTGTATCAGCTTTTCTCCCCCGTTATTACCTCAGGTCAATGCTCTATTCAATGTGACAGAAGCTCCCCCTAGCCAAACAGTGACTCTGCCAAGCTCCTCCTCTGAGACCGTAACTACTTCCCCTAAATCTACTGACAAAGGCAAAACACTTCATGCTCGCAGCCAACTGTGGTCACTTGCGCTGGAAATGATCAGCAAGCGCCCTTGGTTGGGCTATGGATATGGAGCGTTTTGGTTGGGTAACGACGGTCCATCTGCCTACATTTGGAAGATTACCGACTGGATGCCCCCTAACTCACACAATGGCTGGCTAGATCTTTGGCTTGATCTAGGCATTTTCGGAATAGTGATCTACCTCATTGGTTTGTGGAAAACTTTAGCAAAGGCCTTAGCTCAGGTCCGTTTGAGTAGAACAGCAGAATACCTCTGGCCAATCGCGTACTTAACTTTTCTCATGCTTGTCAATTTGACTGAGAGCACATTAGTCGTTCAAAACAATCTTCTCTGGGTGCTCTATGTGGCAGTCGCTTTATCCACACTTACACCATCTGAACCAATAGTCTCTAAAAGCTGAACTAATGAACTCATTAAGGATCTTAATGCTGGGCGCTAGCCTGGATCAGAACGGGGGTATAGCAACTCTCGAAAAGCTCATCTTAAAGCACACGCCTTCTAATATCGAGATCCAACACGTCACTAGTCATGATGAAGGCAGCATTCTGCATCGAGTCATAGTCTTCACTAAAGCTCTATTAGCTTTACTGTGGAGACTGCTACGTCGAGACGTTGATCTTGTGCATATTCATCTGTCAGATGGTGGTAGTCTCTTGCGCAAAGCGATGCTAACCCTCTTAGCTTCTCTGTTTCGCATACCCGTGTTGATGCATGCTAACGGAGCTGAATTTCATTTTACTTATGCTAGCCTCCCTAAAGGAGCACAGCAGTGTTTAAGTAGTATATTTCGCCAATGTCGCGGCTTTATTGCTGTTACCCAACTCTGGAAAGATTATTACATCACCAATTTGGGTTTGAACGAGGAACAAGTTTTCGTTCTACCCAATCCGGCAGAACTACCGGCTCAAGTTCCCAACCGCACGGGCGTCACTAAAATTAAGCTGATTTTCTGTGGACGGATTGGACAGCGGAAGGGAGCCTTTGATTTAATCAGAGCATTTGCCCAATTGCCTGATGAACTTAAACAAAACTCTCAACTGATTCTGGCTGGTGATGGTGAGATCGAGGAAGGACAACAACTAGCAATAACCCTTAATGTCCAGAACTCCATCACTTTTCTCGGCTGGGTTAACGCAGAGACCCGTGATGCGCTGTTAACAGAAGCAGATGTATTTATCTTGCCCTCCTATAACGAGGGTCTGCCACTAGCCTTAATCGAAGCAATGGGTTGGGGCTTACCTGTAATCACTACACCAGTGTCTGGCATCCCGGAACTAGTGACCTCAACAGAGAATGGTTTATTAGTTGAACCCGGTGATATTCAACAACTATCCGAGGCAATGCAAGCCTTGATTAAGGATGAGGCTTTAAGGCTAGCCTTAGGAAGCGCTGCCCGGAAAACTGTTGCTCCACTTGATGTAAAAAACTTCTTCTGCCGCTTGACTGAGATCTACCGCTTAGTTGTAGCAAAACGCTATTCAAGTTCAGCTCAAGCAACTTTGTAAAGTCAAGGCTGTTCTTAGCCTTAGGGATGCATTTACCAGCCCCAGAGTGAGCTTATCTCTCTGCTCTGTAGTTTCATTATCCCGAGGTCCTTCATGAAGATCACGATTGGTGGCGCCAAGATTGATAAATACAGTTTCGACGAAGTGGTTGAGCGCATTGTCGAGCATAGCCTTTCGGGAGGTCTACCAGAATATGTTGTTACTCCTAACGCACAGCATATTCTGACCCTCCAAAAAGACACTTATTTCCGTGAGATTTATGATAAAGCTTTCTTGTCAGTGCCAGATGGGGTCCCGCTACTATGGGCAGCTAAGATTTTAAAAACTCCCTTGAAGGGCCGAGTCAATGGGACAGATTTATTTGAGAGGCTTTCTTGCGTCGCGGCGGAGAAAGGGTTGAGAGTATTTTTGCTAGGCGGTCGCCCTGGCGCAGCAGACAAAGCGAGTGAAATTCTTCGGGCACGGCATCCAAACATCAAAATTGTTGGTACTTATTGTCCAGCTTACGGGTTTGAGTCAAAGCCAACAGAATTGGCTTTGATTAACAGCAAAATCCAAGCGGCGGCTCCTCATATTCTCTTCGTGGGTTTAGGAGCCCCCAAACAGGAGTATTGGATATACAACAATTATCAAAAGCTTGGGGTTCCCATTTCAGTTGGCATTGGAGTCAGCTTTGAGCTCGTAGCTGGCATGGTGCAAAGGGCACCGCTCTGGATGCAGAAGAGAGGTCTAGAATGGCTTTTCCGCCTAATTGTTGAGCCAAAGCGTCTGTGGCAACGCTACGTTATTGGAAACCCCCGCTTTATCTGGTTAATATTTCGGCAGCGGCTCGCTGTCTCTAGGTTGAATTGGAGATCATTTTAGACAAGGGCTGGTTTTGTCCTTACTGCCAACAAGAATTCAGCCTCTTCTAAACTCGTCGTGAACTCACAACAAGCATCAACGGTCTCATGACACCAATCTTAGGCCCTTGGTGCTTAACCCATTTTTAAAGCCTCAATAGCCCTGTAGAAGCGAATACAACTCCACGGTCAGCTAGTTCTATAGTCTCAGTTGGAGCAAAGGCAGTTTCTTATAACCTTAGCAGAGGCTCTCATTGCTTAACGTGCTTAAAATCAATACCGGTTCTGCATCTTTACTCAAATTAGTTGAAAAGGGATTCGTTGTTTTATCAATCTTGTTTCTCTCTAACACAGTCCTTTATATTTTCCGAGAATCTAAATGGCTTTCACTTCCCCAGCTCAATAATGTAATCAAATTGGGTGTTTTTGGTGTTGCAGTCGTTAGTTTTCTATTGTTGATTCAAGAGCCGAAAAAGCTTTTCTCTGTTGTGCGTCAAGAGAAGCTTTTATGGATTCTGTTAGCCATTGCCTTGAGCTCAGTGTTATGGTCCTACGCCCCGACAGCAACCCTACGTCAGGTTACATCCTTAATTAGTTCAACTTTGTTTGGCATCTACTTTGCTAGCCGTTATACGTTGAAGCAGCAACTCCAGATCCTTGCTTGTGCACTTGGCATTGCGGCAACACTGAGCCTGGCGATCATTTTATTGCTGCCCAAATACGGTGTTATGGGAATGTCAGGCACTACGCAGCCTGAACACTTAGCTCATTTGGGTGCTTGGCGAGGTGCCTACAGTCATAAGAACATTTTAGGCTACAACATGCTTCTCGCTGGGCTAGTCTTTTTCTACTGTATACATCGTACCTCTTGGTACCGGTGGCTCGCTTGGGCTGGGCTCATGCTATCGGTCACTCTTGTTCTAGGTTCGACCTCAAAAACTGCTTTAGTTATTTTACTGACCCTGATAGCCCTCTTACTTCTCTGCAAGGCTTTACGCTGGAGCTACGGCTCATCCTTCTTGCTTTTTACCGCGACCATTCTGCTGAGTGTGAGCTTTGTTTTCTTGATTGCGACTAATCTTGAGTTCATATTGCAGGACATGGGCCGTGACCTAACTCTCACTGGTCGTACGCAACTTTGGGCTGCTTTGTCGTCTGTACCTCCAGAGCATCCTTGGCTCGGTTATGGATATGGTGTGTTCTGGTTGAAACCTAATGAAAGAACCTTGGCAGTCTGGAATATGGTTGGCGGTTGGAAAGCACCCAATGGCCATAATGGACTATTGGATGTCTGGCTCGACCTAGGCTTATTAGGTCTATCAACATTCATTCTTAGTTTTATTATGACTAGCGTGCGAGCTATCCACTGGCTACGTCAAGGCAAAAATGCGGAAAGGGCTTTCCCGCTAGCATATCTCATTTTTCTATTCCTGGTTAATTTAACAGAAAGTGTTTTATTGAGATCAAATTCTTCTTTTTTTTGGTTTCTGTATGTAGCCGTCAGCCTTACAACCCACCGTAGCTCCTCACAGGAGACTTCTAGTGATGGTCATTTTTCTCTTGAGGCAAATGCTAACAGTTACAAGCCATGACCCTGCCCTTTAGCCAGCATAACTAATCTATCGTGATCAAGCTAATGTCTAAGAATGCTAGTGACATTAGGGCTCCCATGACTGTAAAGGTCAGTCATGGCGTCCTACTCGGTTGGCTCCGCATGACTCTTTTGATTTTCCTCGATACGCTGATGCTGTCCATAGCCTGGCTTACAGCAAAAGCGCTAGGAACTCCAATTCCAGGATTTCATCTCTTGTGGAGCCCTCAACAGGAACCGGGCTTATTGCTCCCCATTCTAGCAGTCAGCTTGGGTACTCTTGCTTCCGCAGGACTTTATGGAACTGACGACAAACGCCGTAGTTTTCCAAGTTTAATTGAAGCGATCACTCTATCTCAAATCATCTTATTGATTACGGCCTATCTTTATGAACCTAGAGTTTGGGTGTCTCGCTCTGTATTTTTATTCGCCTGGTTCCTGAGCTTAATTCTTGTTTGTGCGGAGCGTCTCACCCTGCACCTTGTTATTACCCATCTTCGTCAGCGACATACAGCTTTTCGCCAACCCATTTTCCTGCTTGGTTATCCAGAGGATGTTGAGAAGGCAGAGCAACTTCTAGACATCTCTGGTCAATTCAATGTCATGGGCGTTGTCGATTTAGCGGTAAGAAAAGACCCTAAACAGTGGACCAAAGCTCTTGAGGAGATGTGTAGTCAGAGAATTAGCGAGGTTTTTATCTGTTCCTGGCAGTTTGTCGAGGATCCAACCATTCTATTCTGGCAATTGAGGGCTTGCGGCCTTCAGCTCAGGATTCTGCCTGTCAGTTTAGAGCTACCCAGACAATGGTCTGAGATTAAGATGATTGGCGGAGTCACAACTATTCGGTTTAACTCTCCCCCTATTATTGGTAGCGATTTTTGGCTGAAGCGGGGCTTTGATATTACGATGTCTTTTTTGATTTTGCTGTTAGTTAGTCTGCCCTGCCTACTCATTGCAGTCCTAATCAAGCTTGACTCACCCGGTTCTGTTTTATATCAACAGACCCGTGTTGGCCTTAAGGGACAGCACTTCAAAGTCCTAAAGTTTCGAACAATGGTCGCCAATGCAGGCCAGTTTCAGCAAGAACTAGAAGCGCAGAATGAAGTTAAAGGCGGCGTTCTCTTCAAAATCAAGCATGATCCACGCATTACTAGAATAGGTAAGTTTCTGCGTCAATACAGTCTAGATGAGCTGCCACAACTGCTCAACGTCCTGCGCGGAGATATGAGCTTAGTTGGGCCACGTCCCTTACCTGTCCGGGATGTAGAACGCTTTTCTGAGCACCATCATCTACGTCATGAAATCTTGCCTGGTATTACTGGTCTTTGGCAAGTGAGCGGTCGTTCCGATCTGGATTCCGAGGACATCTTCTATTTAGATATGGCTTATATGCAACACTGGTCTCTAGCACTTGACTGCAAAATTCTATTGCAGACAGTCAGAGTGCTTGTTTCTAAGGAAGGAGCCTATTAAGAACGCTGTTATCAGAATTCAAAGCGTAGTTAAGCAGATATCCCCAGCTATGACCCTTATCGCAGTACAGCATGAGGTGAAGGGCACCTAGAGTGAGACGCAAGTTACCTGTGGGGAGAAATCTGTCACTTCCAGTGAGACGCGAGTCACCTAGACTGAGACGCGAGTCCCTCCCAGTGAGAAACTTGTCGTTTTCACTCAGAGATGAGCTGATCAAAACGAGATGCGAATCACTTGGAACGAGAAGCGTGTCATTTCAAGTGAGACATCGGGGGTTTACAGGGAGATGCGAACCGATCAAGACAAGACCTCTCCTCTGTCGCTTTGAGTGAGAGGGTCAATTCCAATCTACGAAGAGTTTCCTTTTCTAATTGGCTTAAGTCGATAAGAGCGGCAGCAGCTTGCCAAGCTGGCGTAGCTGAAGACTTCTCGCTTATCAGGCTATGCGGACCATCTTACTCGCAGCCTCACTGTCAACGTTTAGCTCATATTGGATACTTTCAAAGCAAAGAGCAGGATCCAACTTGGATCCTGCTCTTTGAAAGAATTGCTTAAGGTCAGCTAAAGTGCCTGGCGAGAAACTAGCTTCTCGAAATCAGCCTGCGTTTGGTGCAGAAGCTGAGTGCGGCTATCGGTACCATTCCCCGAGAGGGTGGGGACAAGATTGCGAGCCTGGAGGGTCATATGGAGTTGCAGGTGAGCAACATAGTCGCAGAGACCCTCTTGGGAACCCTGGCGGTCAGCAGACCGAGCGTGCGTCAAGTAACTCAAAGTGTTCTTCTCCATGGATGCGGCTAATTCGAGACTGCGTCAGTGGACTAGCTTCGCCCTCTAGCAGTGTTGAGAATTGCAACCGGGCGTTCAGCGACATAACGAAGCTATCACGCACCCTCCAGAGGGTTGATGTACTGCAACGAAGTGTAATCAACTTCGGATACTTAGCGTTACAAATGCAGAACGCTAGCGACGGCGCTGCTTTTGGTCAGCTAGAAACTCAGCTTGCAACTTGAGAAAGTTCGTATGCCATTCGCGGAAGCGGCGCTCGCCATCCTGCACCAGCATTTGCCGGTACTGCTCAGAGGGGATATAGGTCTTAGTGGGCTTAGAGCTGGTTGTGCGCATGGAGTCAATCCTCTGAATACGTATAGAAGGTTGAACAACCATCAGGGTCGCCTCAGTGGTGTCAGCCTGCCTGAAGCGCTTTCCCCTGCATGCTGTCCTCAATAAGGGCATTCCAGAGTAAGAGACTCAGATCTGGAAAGTGTTCTAGAGTTTTAAAGTAGGGATCTCAAACTTTACTTAGCTCATGCAGATTTACCTGGATCACAGCGCCACCACCCCTCCGAGGCCCGAGGTCATCGCGGCCATGCAGGCGGTGCTGAGCCAGGAGTGGGGCAATCCTTCTAGCCTGCATCACTGGGGCTCCCGTGCTGCCACCTGGGTCGAACGGGCTCGGCTGCAAGTAGCTGAGCTAATCCAGGCTGAACGCTCCGAGTCGATCGTATTTACCAGTGGCGGCAGCGAAGCAGACAACTTGGCCCTGATGGGCGTGGCCCGACGCTACACCGAGCCACAGCACCTGATCATCTCTAGCGTCGAGCACTCTGCGGTGTCGGAGCCCGCTAAGCTGCTGGCCCAGTGGGGCTGGCAGGTTACTCGTCTAGCCGTCGACCGCACAGGACGAGTAGACCCCGATGAGCTCAAAGCTGCCTTACAGCCCAATACAGCCCTGGTGTCGATTATTTACGGCCAGAGCGAAGTCGGAACACTACAGCCAATTCAAGCCTTGGGCGAAATTTGTCGAGAAGCGGGGGTTCTGTTTCACACCGACGCCGTGCAGGTGGCCGGACGCATTCCTTTAGATGTGCGCCTTCTGCCTGTAGATCTGATCTCGCTGTCTAGCCACAAGCTCTATGGTCCGCAGGGCGCTGGTGCTTTATACGTGCGTCCGGGGGTCGAGTTGGTGCCTTTGATTCAAGGGGGTAGTCAGGAGGGAGGGCTGCGCTCTGGTACCCAGGCAGTCCCGGCGATCGCCGGCTTTGGTGTGGCAGCAGCCTTGGCCCAGCAGGACTTGAGCGAACCTGCTGACGAACTCCATCGCCTGATTCAATTGCGCGACCGGTTATTCGAAAAGTTGCAAGTTATGCCAGAGCTTCAACCTACAGGCAACCGCTTGCATCGCCTGCCTCATCATGTGAGTTTCTGCGTGGAGTCGGTGAGCGGTCGGACTTTAGTACGGCATATGGACCTAGCAGGCATTGCTGTGAGCTCAGGCTCTGCTTGCAATAGCGGCAAGCTCAATCCCAGCCCTGTGCTTAAAGCGATGGGCTACAACGACCGCCAAGCAACAGGGGCATTGCGCCTGACCCTGGGCCGCAGCACCACGGTGGAAGACATCGACTGGACTGCCCAAGTTTTGCAACAGGTTCTGTCACGGCTACTACCGGTCGCCGCCGTCTGTTCTTAAGGTCCTTTACAATTTTTTAACTCAACGAAACGTTTGAGCCGGAAGCCCTTACGCTTTGCATTAAGTGTTTATGCAAGTGCAGCCATGGGTCAGGGTTCTAGCGAGCGCTCCGTATGTGAGTTTTTTGTGCCAGACCGAGAGGCCAGAGAGCCTTTACTGCTCCCCTTAGCTCGACCGCCTAAAGCCTTAGCACCTGGCCTACGCTCACGTTCAGCCCCTGAGCCTGTGCAGGAATTACCCATGCAGGAATTGAACGTCCTGTGGGCGCGTCGCTACGTTGAAGATATTGCTGCTCGCTCTGAGGTTTTGGTTAATAGCCCAGAAGCACAAGCTCCGGAAGATCTGGCCATCCCTGACCTGCGTCGCCAGATCGTCACCAAGCTCAGCCGCGAATTGCCATTTGCGACCTCACGCGCCCTGAACTCGGTTCAGGAGTTGCTAGCTCAAGAGATCTTACGGCAGGGCATTGACCCCAGCCATATTGACCCCTGGCAGATCGCTGCGCACAGCCGATCCTTACTGGAACTAGTCCTCGACAATTTTTGTCAGGGGCACATGCCTGAGCACTTATCGGCCAAAGGTAGTCGGGCCTTCGGAGAAGTTCGCCGCCACTACGTTCAAACCGATGGTCGGGTCTTGGGCTTTTTCAGTCTGCAACTGCACCGCACCAGCCTAGACCTGCTAAGCCACCTCTTACCTTACGAGCGAACTTACATCGGTCCATTTCTGAAGGTGATGGACGATCACATCAATATTCCGCTACAGGCCGCTTACGACGCTGCCGCCCGCCACGACTACAACTCACCCGCCTTGCTTGCTGTACGTGCGTTGCTGCCACTCAGCAGTTCGGTCGCGAGCCAAGTCTTCGCTGGAGTACGCCGGAAATATCCCCTCTACCGGAGCTACAGTGGCTCCTTGCGGGATATGGCAGTTGGAGCCTCCAGCCTACGGGACATTGAGATGTTTTTGGTCTACTTATGCCTGTGTGTCTTGGAGCAAGATACCCGCTCAATCCAGCAGGAACTCTTTCCGCTTTGTGTCATGCTGTACCCGGCCTTGCAAGTCGACTGGGAGCTAGTACAGGAGATGCTGTGGCAAATCGTGCAGCAACTTTCAGAATCTCTTACTAGCCAGCAAATCGACGTGTTTTCACCTTACTTAAAGTTGCTCACGCAGCTATTCTCGATTGATGTGTTAAAGCCTTTAGCCGAATAACGCATCAGAACGGGCAACCAAAAAACTTCATTACTCTAGAGGAAGAATTCAAACAGCGCCTATGCAGTTGTTCGTCATCCTATTTAAAGCTGAAGATGGCTCCGAGCAGGAGGGTATCCATACCTTGAGCATCGGCGGCAAAAATACGGTACTAGCCTTCGAAGCCGAGGATGATGCAACTCGCTTCGCTCTCATGCTCGAAGCTCAGGACTTCTTCTCTCCCACCCCCGAGGGTATCGAGGCAGAAGAAATCAAAGAGTTTTGTGAGGGTGCTGGACTAGAGCTCGTCGTCGTGCCCGAAGGCGAGCTAGTTGTGCCACCCGAAACTAGTTTGGAACAAACTGACTGGAATCCCAACGCCCCCGAAGAAGCTGAGCTACAGCCCGATTCGGATGAGCAAGTGTCCGACGAATCCGATGAAATGGAAGCGTTCCGTCGTCGGTTAGAGAAGTTGCTGTAGGGCTCTGCTCAACTTTCTTCTCAACTTTTGAGAGCGTTTAACACCGCAGTGAGGCTAGAGCGTCCGTTGCCTCGGCGTACAAGCCTTCAGCAATGCGAAATAGCTCCTGGCCCGTGTGCAGGTGGTGATCATCGTAGTTGAGTGTGAAGACCTCTAACTCCTCTAAGCCATCACCTAACTGATTGAGGCAGTGGTAAAGATGGGCGGCTGTGCCAGCAATACTCGGCGGGTTGGGTAGTGCTCTAAACAGCCGTTGTGCTCGCTCGAAGGACTCTTGGCAGTCACCGAGATAAGCCTGAAAGGCTCCCATCAGTTCATCATCAAAGGGGTCAGCCGCCAAGTTATCGACTTGCTCGTCCAGGGACCCCAGAATCTCATCAAGTAGCTCAGTGACGGGGACAAATACCCAATTGAGCCATTGGAATAGTTGCTGATCCGCATCCTGTCCCGTTGGCCGCCGGGGCAATCTGGTTGACGTGCTATGTGCCTTTAGAGCCTCGTCATAGCGTTCGCGGGCTTCTGGGTTGCCCAGTATTTCATAGGCATGGTTAATCTGCGCCATTTGGTCATGGCTGTCGGCATCTGGATTCTGGTCCGGATGAAAGCGCTTGACTAACTGGCGATAGGCCTGCTTAATTTCCGACTGGCTGGCTTTGGCCTTAACCTGCAAGGTGTCGTAGTGGTTGGGATTACTCACGGCTCTCCCTTAACAATTCGCTTTCCTTTAATAACTTAAAGAAGTGCCCGACGGGTCCCTGCCCACTGCCAAGTGGGAACGCGTGATTTAGAGCCTGAGTGACGTAGTTTTTCGCTTCACGGACAGCTTCTAAAGGCGTTTTCCCTAAGGCAAGATTGGCTGTAATCGCAGCCGCCAGGGTGCAGCCGGTGCCATGTGTGTTGGAGGTTTCAACAATTTGAGTTCTAAGAATTTCTAGGTTGGTGCCATCAAACCAGACATCAACACCCTGTAGATCTCCAGCCATGCCCCCACCCTTCACCAGTACGGCTTGAGGACCCAAGCTGTGAATTTTGCGGGCGGCAAGTTCCATATCCGCCTGACTTTGAATCTCCAGACCAGACAGGATCTGGGCTTCGTAGCGATTGGGGGTCAATACCAGTGCCAACGGAATGAGTTTCTGGCGCAAGGTTGCAATCGCCTCATCGGCGATGAGTTGGGCCCCGGCGCGGGAAACCATCACCGGGTCAACCACCAAATTGGTCAGCCCTAGGGCCTGAACTTGTAAGACGACCGCAGCAATAATTTCAGCATTGAGCAGCATACCCGTCTTGGCAGCTTGGACCCCAATATCCTGCACTACAGCCTGAATTTGGGCAATCACAGCCTCAGGCGGCAGTGCATCAACCCGACTAACTCCTAACGTGTTCTGAGCAGTAACGCAGGTCAGCGCACTAGTGCCATGAACACAGTGGAAAGCAAAGGTCCGTAGATCAGCCTGAATGCCAGCACCGCCACCACTGTCAGAACCAGCGATCGTGAGCGCTACCGGAATCGGGAGAAGTTCAGAAGTCACAAGCACCGAGTACGAAGGACGGAGGGCTACCTCTATCTTCGCAAAAACCTCGATTAACGCAGAGAGTCAGCCCTGATTGAAATCTAATCATTTCTCAGGGCCAACCCGCCAGCCAGCGCAGCAGCTTACTTAATTTCTTGTCTTACTTCTTGTCATAGAAGGTATACGAGGCAGTGCCGCAGAGATCAACCTGGTAGTCCTCCACAGACTGACCATCTTCAAAAACCGCTTTGATGTCGTAGCGGCAAGCATTGGACTCATCGGTGAAATTAACTTCCGTTGACTCGCCGCTGGGCAAGACGTCCTGACCCAAAATATCTTCGCCCCACTCGTTCTCGCTCGAGGAAGAGACGTACAAATACTGAATGTCACTGCCGCTGTTGTTTTGAACCGTGAAGTCTCGGCGGTCTGCTAGAGCACTTTGGGCATTAAGAGAAATTATCGGTAGTGCTAAAGCAGCAGCTACCATCACGTTATGAAGCAACTTTCGAGACATCCTTTAATCTTCCTTGTGGTAGCTTCTCAAGCAGTCAGTAGCCCCAGCCCCAGCAGCCTATCGGCAGACTTTTGAATCCATACTCATCTGCAAAAACAGCAATAACCCTGCATGAGGGTTTCAGTGTATCTACGAGGTTCTGAGTACTAGATGCTACAGGCTCAGCTTAGCTTTCTGCTTATGGAGACCGCAGCCTGGAGTACTCAA
The DNA here is from genome assembly GCF_014696065.1 of Leptolyngbya sp. FACHB-261. NCBI lineage: Bacteria > Bacillati > Cyanobacteriota > Cyanophyceae > Leptolyngbyales > Leptolyngbyaceae > Leptolyngbya > Leptolyngbya sp. FACHB-261. The sequence continues at coordinate 468,751 of NZ_JACJPL010000001.1, forward strand.
AAATCTGCAGCTCTTCAAACTCTCAAGCTGAAAACCGAGGGTATACGAAGGTAGATAGGAGCTATCAGCTCCTATCTACCTTGCCTTCAGTAACAGCAGCTAGTTTCTGGGCGTCATCAGGGGTGACCAAAGCTACGCCAGGGCGCGTGTCAGACCGCTATATAGTGAGAGATGTTCTCAGAGCAGTGTTGAGTCGGTTGTATGCACCTGAGTGAAATCACGCATCCGAACCAGTTGCACGGTCTGTCCATCCCACAGCTCAAGCAGATCGCACGCCAAATCCGTGAAAAGCATCTTCAAACTATCGCAACCAGTGGCGGTCATTTAGGACCGGGATTGGGTGTTGTCGAGCTGACCTTGGGCCTCTATCAAACCCTGGACCTTGACCGTGACAAGGTAGTTTGGGATGTGGGCCACCAGGCGTATCCCCACAAGTTAATTACAGGACGTTACAACCAGTTCCACACACTGCGTCAGCAGAATGGAGTCGCTGGCTACCTCAAGCGCTGCGAGAGCAAGTTTGACCACTTCGGTGCAGGTCATGCCTCTACCAGCATTTCAGCGGCACTAGGTATGGCTTTAGCCCGCGACCTGAAGGGTGAGGATTTCAAGGCTGTAGCCATCATTGGCGATGGTGCCCTGACGGGGGGCATGGCTCTAGAGGCCATTAACCATGCTGGACATCTACCCAAAACTAATCTGCTCGTCGTGCTCAACGACAACGAGATGTCTATCTCGCCTAACGTTGGTGCGATCCCTCGCTATCTAAATCGCATCCGTCTCAGTCCGCCCATGCAGTTTCTCACTGACAACATTGAGGATCAGCTCAAGAATCTGCCACTTGTGGGCCCCAATTTAGGGCAAGACATTCGCCAGCTCAAAGAGAGCCTTAAGGTACTCACCGTTGCTCGCAACAAGGCAGGGGCAGTATTTGAGGAGTTAGGCTTCACCTACATTGGCCCAATCGATGGTCACAATCTTGAAGAGCTGATTGACACCTTCCAGTTAGCTCACAGCATCAAGGGGCCTGTGCTGGTGCATGTCGCCACAGTCAAGGGCAAAGGCTACAGCATTGCAGAGAAGGACCAGGTGGGGTATCACGCTCAAACCCCCTTCAACCTTGCAACTGGTAAGGCAACTCCCTCTAGCAAGCCCAAACCCCCCAAGTACCAAGACGTCTTTGCTGATGTTCTAGTCAAGCTTGCAACTAATGATTCTCGAATTGTGGGAATCACAGCAGCAATGGCAACCGGCACTAGCCTCAATAAGCTGCAAGAAAAATTACCCGAGCAATATATTGACGTTGGCATCGCCGAACAACATGCTGTGACTCTGGCAGCCGGTCTTGCTTGCGAAGGCATGCGTCCCGTTGCGGCCATCTACTCCACCTTCTTACAGCGTGCTTTCGACCAGATCGTTCACGACGTCTGTATTCAAAACTTGCCTGTATTCTTCTGCATGGATCGGGCTGGGATTGTCGGTGATGATGGTCCAACCCATCAAGGCGTTTATGATATTGCCTACTTGCGCTGCATCCCCAATATGACGCTGATGGCGCCTAAAGACGAGGCTGAGTTGCAGCGAATGGTGGTAACCGGAATTCAACACACCGCTGGTCCCATCGCAGTGCGCTATCCTCGGGGCAATGGCTACGGCGTGCCACTTCCAGCAGAAGGCTGGGAGCCTTTGCCCATCGGTAAGGGGGAGATCTTGCGTTCTGGCCCTGGCCCAGATGACTGCGATGTACTCATCATCTCCCTAGGCTCAATGGTGCACCCGTCTGTGCAAGCAGCTGAGATTTTAAGTGAGCACGGCTTCCAGGCGATGGTTGTTAATGCTCGCTTCGTAAAGCCCCTAGACACTGAACTAATTCTGCCTCTAGCCCGCCAGATAGGTCAGGTTGTGACAGTGGAAGAAGGTTGTTTAATGGGAGGCTTTGGCTCAGCAGTACTAGAGGGTCTTATGGATGCTGGGGTAACCGTCCCTGTTACTCGAATTGGCATTCCGGACCAACTCGTAGAACACGCTACTCCTGACCAAGCTAAAACCCACTTAGGGCTCACCAGTGCTCAGATTGCTCAACAGGTTCTAAGTCAACTACAAAGCACGAAGATAGCAACTCCTGCATCGTAGTGTTAAGTAGATAACCAAAAGACAGCTAAACAAAAAAGCCTTGCTCTTTTACCAGCAAGGCTTTTTTGTGCCAGAAAAATTATCTCTAACAGAGAAAGCCTTCTCTTGGATAGAGAAGGCTTTCTTTTTGTTTAAAAACAGCCTGGCACCGAGCTATATTCCCAGGAGGTGACCCTCCAAGTATTGTCGCCGCAACAACGTTTCACACCTGAGTTCGGGATGGGTCAGAGTGG